>NZ_JBFTRB010000058.1:0-344 GCF_056399305.1 Arthrobacter sp. 01N444 | reverse complement strand
TTCCGGGACTTGTGTTTCTGGTTTCCTGGCTGCACCGATCATGCATGTTGTGTGTGTGGGGTGTGTGGTACGGGGTTGTTGTTTGAGAACTACATAGTGGACGCGAGCATCTTTTATAAGAAGCAATTTCCAAGAATATGAACCTGGATCTGTCGCTGTTGCCTTTTGGGGTGATGGTGGTGGTTTCTGTGGTTYTCTCGAAAATTACTCCTTGATCTTTTGTGGTCAAGTTTTTAAGAGCACACGGTGGATGCCTTGGCATTAGGAGCCGAAGAAGGACGTAGGAATCTGCGATAAGCCTGGGGGAGTCGATAACCGGACTGTGATCCCAGGGTGTCCGAATG
>NZ_JBFTRB010000057.1:0-356 GCF_056399305.1 Arthrobacter sp. 01N444 | reverse complement strand
GCCGACACGCTGCTGCCCCGGCAGGGACTCGCCGGCCGGCCCATCCCGCCCGTGCACCCGGAGCTCGGAGCCGCCGTCGCGGCCGGCGAGGTCGCCTCCCGCGCCGCGACCCTCGTCACGCTCGCCCTGGACCGGGTCCGGCACAGCTGCCTCCCCGAGGCCGTCGCGGCGATGGAGCACGCCCTGACCCGCACCGCGGCCGAGAACGACACCGACTTCCTGGCCCGGGTCAGCCGCCGGTGGACGGAGGCGCTGGACCAGGACGGCGCCGAGCCCTCCGAGGAACTGCTCCGCCAGCTCCAGGGCGCCTTCCTCCGCAAACCCCGGCACGGCCTGCAGCACCTGGAAATCTTCGC
>NZ_JBFTRB010000056.1:0-357 GCF_056399305.1 Arthrobacter sp. 01N444 | reverse complement strand
CAGTAGAACGCCACCACGATTTTTTTTCTGAAAAGTCATTATCTTTTGACTGCTCTTTTTTCTGCAGCGGTTGAACTGTGAATGAAGCAACATCAACAACTGCAACACCCCTCAACACCCTGACAGCCCTTGCATCTTCTCTTGCCTTGTCTCTGATCGCTTGGTCACGTTTGCGTTGTTCCTGCCCTTCTTTAGAACGCCATTTTTTACGTGATAGGTTCTGCATCGGCGGGCGATCTAGTTCAATAGCTTTTGCTAAATATAAAATAGACTTGTCAAAATCCTTTGCATCTTCTGCTTTTTTAGCTAAATCGATCATTATGTTTTTTTGTTCTTCTAGCGTTCTATGACTTACAC
>NZ_JBFTRB010000055.1:0-374 GCF_056399305.1 Arthrobacter sp. 01N444 | reverse complement strand
CAATACGGCATCAGAATAACGGTCTGAATTGAGGAAACACCACAATGCCGCTTCTAAAGAGTGCACAACATAGCCGTCTGACATAATGTCTTCTCTTTTAACTCTCGCAATGTCATCATTAAGTATCCTCTTATACGCAGAAAACTCATTTTCATACTCGGTTCCTCTCAAATTCTCCAGACAAGAATGAACAGCTTGTTTATATGCCTCTTCAGGAGAATGATCAAATAAGTTTATTAAAAATTCTATATAAATGAAGCATCCCAGCGTTGATCGGGGATGACGATGTGTAATAAAGGCCCACCGTTCGATCTCAGCTTGCCTTTTTGAAAAATCGGATTCGTTCCATAGTGTAAAAGCCAACGGAGATATTC
>NZ_JBFTRB010000054.1:0-386 GCF_056399305.1 Arthrobacter sp. 01N444 | reverse complement strand
TGGGCCTGGGCCGCGACGCCGTAGACGGCCTTGATCCCGGGCACCGCGGTCTGGATCCGGATCGACTTGTAGCCCAGTTCCAGGTGCTCACGGACCGAATCGAACAGGGACGGCAGGTCCGCGCCGGAGGCGTGCCCGTACGCGCGCAGCCCGTTCCGGGACGCCCCGCCCAGGAGCTGGTAGACCGGCATCCCGGCGAGCTTGCCCTTGATGTCCCACAGCGCCATGTCCACCGCCGCGATCGCGGCCATCGTGACCGGGCCGCGGCGCCAGTACGAGGACCGGTACAGGAACTGCCAGGTGTCCTCGATCCGGTGCGGGTCCTTGCCGATCAGCAGCTGCGCGACGTGCTCCTTCAAATAGGCGGCCACGGCGAGCTCGCGCCC
>NZ_JBFTRB010000053.1:0-391 GCF_056399305.1 Arthrobacter sp. 01N444 | reverse complement strand
CCCTGGCGCAGCAGGAGCTTGGAGATCCGGTGCCGGGACCGCATCAGATCCCCGCGGACGTCCTCCCGGGCCCGGACCAGATCCCGGGCCGCCTCCTGGTCCGCAGCGGGGACCCGGACCGCGGTGATCTCGCCCAGTTTCAGCAGCCGGGCCAGGTGCAGCGCATCCTTCGCGTCGGTCTTCACCCGGTCCCCGGACGGACGTTGGAGTTTCGACGGGGCCGCGACCTGCGTGTCGATTCCGGCGGCCAGCAGGAACCGGGCCAGGCCGAAACCCGTCGGCCCGGCCTCGTAGACCACCCGCACCGGGGCTGGAAGAGAGACGATCCAGGCAAGAATCTCGGCATAATCCGGAGTCATCCGGTGCGGAATGATCTCGCCGGTCTGCGCGT
>NZ_JBFTRB010000052.1:0-399 GCF_056399305.1 Arthrobacter sp. 01N444 | reverse complement strand
GGCTAACTCTGTGCCAGCAGCCGCGGTAATACAGAGGGTGCAAGCGTTAATCGGAATTACTGGGCGTAAAGCGCGCGTAGGTGGTTCGTTAAGTTGGATGTGAAATCCCCGGGCTCAACCTGGGAACTGCATTCAAAACTGTCGAGCTAGAGTATGGTAGAGGGTGGTGGAATTTCCTGTGTAGCGGTGAAATGCGTAGAKATRKGRAGGAACACCAGTGGCGAAGGCGACCACCTGGACTGATACTGACACTGAGGYGCGAAAGCGTGGGGAGCAAACAGGATTAGATACCCTGGTAGTCCACGCCGTAAACGATGTCGACTTGGAGGTTGTGCCCTTGAGGCGTGGCTTCCGGAGCTAACGCGTTAAGTCGACCGCCTGGGGAGTACGGCCGCAAGG
>NZ_JBFTRB010000051.1:0-409 GCF_056399305.1 Arthrobacter sp. 01N444 | reverse complement strand
GGGTGGTTTTGGGTTGTGGTGGCGGGGTTTTTGGGTGGTGGGGTGGGTGTGGGGGGTGGAGTTGCGGTGGGGGCGTGGTGGGTGTATTGTTTTCTAAGTCGCCGCGAGGGAGACCAGCGGAAATGCTGGGAACCGGAGGCGGCCAATCCCCTAAATTTCAAGACCGGATCTGGTCGGCGTTTTGTGCGCTCCGGGTTCGGGTGGGGCGGGTTGGATGGTTTGCGGGTCGCTGAAACGCTGATTTGCAAAGCGGTCCGGACTCGGGTAAGTTTGAAAAGTTGCTCCGGAGCGATCCKYGACTGTTTGTTGGTTGTGGTGGTGCCGGGTGTGTCTGTTGTTTGAGAACTCAATAGTGTGCCAAGTTTGTTGATACCAATTTATTGTATTGAATTGGTTGAATTTGCCGGGC
>NZ_JBFTRB010000050.1:0-418 GCF_056399305.1 Arthrobacter sp. 01N444 | reverse complement strand
TGGTGTTCCGGCGGTGACCTACTCTCCCACACCCTCCCGGGTGCAGTACCATCGGCGCTGTGGGTCTTAGCTTCCGGGTTCGGGATGGGACCGGGCGTTTCCCCCACGCTATGACCGCCGTAACCCTTGCTCCGCCACCGTGCCCGCTGCCGGGGGTGGGGAAAACTAGTGGTTACAACATGGCCGCTGCAGCGAATGCAGCTGTGGTGTTGTTATTTTGTTGTGGTTTTGTTCCTGTCGCAACGTGCCGTCGGTGACGGGTTTGTTGTTTGGGAACCACATAGTGGACGCAAGCAGTCTTGTTTCTTTGTACCCTTCCCTGGTGTGAACGTCTTTTGAATCCGTTCACGGGAAGAGTGTGTGGTGTAAGTTATCGGCCTATTAGTACCGGTCAGCTTCACGAGTCGTTAGTCCTCGC
>NZ_JBFTRB010000049.1:0-442 GCF_056399305.1 Arthrobacter sp. 01N444 | reverse complement strand
GCGAGGACTAACGACTCGTGAAGCTGACCGGTACTAATAGGCCGATAACTTACACCACACACTCTTCCCGTGAACGGATTCAAAAGACGTTCACACCAGGGAAGGGTACAAAGAAACAAGACTGCTTGCGTCCACTATGTGGTTCCCAACCAACAAACCCGTCACCGACGGCACTGTTGCGACAGGAACAAAACCACAACAAAATAACAACACCACAGCTGCATTCGCTGCAGCGGCCATGTTGTAACCACAGATTTCCCCACCCCCGCCAGGCGGGCCGGTGGCGGAGCAAGGGTTACGGCGGTCATAGCGTGGGGGAAACGCCCGGTCCCATCCCGAACCCGGAAGCTAAGACCCACAGCGCCGATGGTACTGCACCCGGGAGGGTGTGGGAGAGTAGGTCACCGCCGGAACACCATTAACGGTCGAGGACCCCCACCAC
>NZ_JBFTRB010000048.1:0-447 GCF_056399305.1 Arthrobacter sp. 01N444 | reverse complement strand
GTGAGAGGCCCCCAGCCAGACCACTGGGTTGATAGGCCGGATGTGGAAGCGAGGACTAACGACTCGTGAAGCTGACCGGTACTAATAGGCCGATAACTTACACCACACACTCTTCCCGTGAACGGATTCAAAAGACGTTCACACCAGGGGGAGGGTACAAAGAAACAAGACTGCTTGCGTCCACTATGTGGTTCCCAAACAACAAACCCGTCACCGACGGCACGTTGCGACAGGAACAAAACCACAACAAAATAACAACACCACAGATGTTGTAACCACAGTTTTCCCCACCCCCGCCCAGCGGGCACGGTGGCGGAGCAAGGGTTACGGCGGTCATAGCGTGGGGGAAACGCCCGGTCCCATCCCGAACCCGGAAGCTAAGACCCACAGCGCCGATGGTACTGCACCCGGGAGGGTGTGGGAGAGTAGGTCACCGCCGGAACACCA
>NZ_JBFTRB010000047.1:0-463 GCF_056399305.1 Arthrobacter sp. 01N444 | reverse complement strand
ATCCAGGTTCATATTCTTGGAAATTGCTTCTTATAAAAGATGCTCGCGTCCACTATGTAGTTCTCAAACAACAACCCCGTACCACACACCCCACACACACAACATGCATGATCGGTGCAGCCAGGAAACCAGAAACACAAGTCCCGGAACCGCCACGGCCAAAGCCGCAGCAACCCGGTCCTGTTGCCTCAGGACCCAACAGTGTGCCAAACACTAAACCGCTGATCACCTCTCCCGCACCGTTCCAGGACCACCCGGACTTCCAAAGGAAGCACAGGGGACCGTACTGGGTGCCGGCGAAGAACCGGCGGCCGCTATTTGTTGATATTCCACCCGTGAGCACCCGCCGCAGAACTTGCGTCTGCGCAACGGGCGTACTCCTGACAACCCCACCACACGGACATAACGCCCGGCAGGGTGGTTGTAGGTGCTCCTTAGAAAGGAGGTGATCCAGCCGCACCTT
>NZ_JBFTRB010000046.1:0-467 GCF_056399305.1 Arthrobacter sp. 01N444 | reverse complement strand
AGGGAGACCCGGTGCGTGCCGTCGCCCCAGAGCGCCATCTTGGCGGCGTTGATGGCCTTGGCGGCGGCGATCGCGTTGCGTTCGATGCACGGGACCTGGACCAGCCCGCCGATCGGATCGCAGGTCAGGCCCAGGTTATGTTCCATCGCGATTTCCGCGGCGTTCTCCACCTGCTGGGGCGTGCCGCCCATGACTTCGGCCAGGCCGGCGGCCGCCATCGACGACGCCGATCCCACCTCGCCCTGGCAGCCGACCTCCGCCCCGGARATCGAGGCCTGCTCCTTGTASAGCACCCCGATGGCGCCGGCGGTCAGCAGGAACCTGACGATCGTCTCGTCCCGGTCGGCCTGGGTGGCCTGGTCCATGCCGGGGGCGAAGTGCAGCGCGTAGTAGAGCACGGCCGGGATGATGCCGGCGGCGCCGTTCGTGGGGGCGGTGACGACGCGGCCGCCGGAGGCGTTTTCCTC
>NZ_JBFTRB010000045.1:0-480 GCF_056399305.1 Arthrobacter sp. 01N444 | reverse complement strand
CGCGACAGGATCGCCCGGGACCTGCATGACCTCGTCATCCAGCGGCTGTTCGCCGCCGGGCTGAGCGTACAGAGCCTGACCCGTTTCACCAAGGAGGATCTGGCGCTGGAGCGCATCCGCAACATCACCGGCGAACTCGACGAAGCGATACGCAGCCTGCGCGACACCATTTACTCGCTCAAGAGCAACACAGGCGAGATCGAACTGCTGAGCGGCCGGATCCGTCGGGTCACTCGCAGTTCGTCCAAGTCCATGCCGTTCCCGCCGCGCCTGACCATCACGGGACCCGTGGATGCCGTGACACCGGACAAGGCTGACAACGTCGTGGCCGTGGTTTCCGAGGGGCTCAGCAACGCCATCCGGCACTCCGGGGCGGATACAATCTCGGTCTCGGTTGCGGTCGTTAAGGGCAGGGTGACGGTGGTGATCAGCGACAACGGCGCCGGATTCACTCAACCCGAAAAACGCAACGGGCTAAGC
>NZ_JBFTRB010000044.1:0-492 GCF_056399305.1 Arthrobacter sp. 01N444 | reverse complement strand
GACTGGCGATTGGGACTAAGTCGTAACAAGGTAGCCGTACCGGAAGGTGCGGCTGGATCACCTCCTTTCTAAGGAGCACCTACAACCACCCTGCCGGGCGTTATGTCCGTGTGGTGGGGTTGTCAGGAGTACGCCCGTTGCGCAGACGCTAGTTCTGCGGCGGGTGCTCACGGGTGGAATATCAACAAATAGCGGCCGCCGGTTCTTCGCCGGCACCCAGTACGGTCCCCTGTGCTTCCTTTGGAAGCGCGGTGGTCCTGGAACGGTGCGGGAGAGGGGATGGGCGGTTTAGTGTTTGGCACACTGTTGGGTCCTGAGGCAACAGGACCGGGAGGGTTTTCCTTTCCGGGACTTGTGTTTCTGGTTTCCTGGCTGCACCGATCATGCATGTTGTGTGTGTGGGGTGTGTGGTACGGGGTTGTTGTTTGAGAACTACATAGTGGACGCGAGCATCTTTTATAAGAAGCAATTTCCAAGAATATGAACCTGGAT
>NZ_JBFTRB010000043.1:0-497 GCF_056399305.1 Arthrobacter sp. 01N444 | reverse complement strand
TCGCGGACCGGGCGCACGTACTCAGGGCGGCCATGCTCGGGCTGGACGACGTAGAACCTAAGTCATCGGCCGTGCCTTCAACCCGAAAGTCATTCATGTCGGTCAACCGCAAAGTGTCGGCAGAGGAACTCGCGGAGCAACCGGCTCTGGCGCTCTGTTGGGCAGCTTCGACACCTGACACCTCAGGGTTTGCGAATCTCGGCGATTCATTGAGCGCCGTGACGATAGCAGCCTTGGCAGGCCGACCGATCCGGCATTCTGACTTCGACGCCGACCAGACCAAGCTCGTTGCCGCCGGCAGCATCGGCCATGAGATTGTTAACGGCACGGCGGTTGTGTGGGGAACGGGGACCTACGCTCGGGGCGGCGTATTCGCCGAAAACGCAGAGAGGACGGCCTATGACGTCCGCGCGATGCGTGGGCCGATCAGCGCCCAGCACTACCGGGATGCCGGAATCGAGGTGCCCGAAGTTTATGGCGACCCTGTGTGGCTACTA
>NZ_JBFTRB010000042.1:0-502 GCF_056399305.1 Arthrobacter sp. 01N444 | reverse complement strand
TCCGGTTCCGAGCCCGGCGGGGAACTTGAAGTTCAGGCCGACCCGGCCTGCCTTGGGCAGGTCGATCGCGTAGTAATCGGTGTCATCGATGCCTCCGCTGAGTGCCGAACCGGAAACCGTGGTCCCCAGGGGCACCACCGTCGCGGCCGAGGTGGAGCTGTTGGGTTCGAGTTCGACGGTCCCCGCGGTCAGTGTCGTGTTGAGGGTGTAGGTCTTGCCCCAGCTTGCCCAGCCGCCGCTGTAGCCATAGATCTTGATGTAGGCGCGGCCAGCAGAGAGGCTGATTTGTTGGCTGGCGAGCCAGGTACCGTCAGCGGCGGAGCCGTCGAGGTCGAAGTTGTAGAGGTTGGTGGCGTTGGCGTTGTAAATGCTGACGGTGTAGGTGGGTCCGGTTCCGAGCCCGGCGGGGAACTTGAAGTTCAGGCCGACCCGGCCTGCCTTGGGCAGGTCGATCGCGTAGTAATCGGTGTCATCGATGCCTCCGCTGAGTGCCGAACCGGAA
>NZ_JBFTRB010000041.1:0-525 GCF_056399305.1 Arthrobacter sp. 01N444 | reverse complement strand
TTCCGGTTCGGCACTCAGCGGAGGCATCGATGACACCGATTACTACGCGATCGACCTGCCCAAGGCAGGCCGGGTCGGCCTGAACTTCAAGTTCCCCGCCGGGCTCGGAACCGGACCCACCTACACCGTCAGCATTTACAACGCCAACGGCACCAACCTCTACAACTTCGACCTCGACGGCTCCGCCGCTGACGGTACCTGGCTCGCCAGCCAAGGCACKTTCCTGCCCGCTGGCCGCGCCTACATCAAGATCTATGGCTACAGCGGCGGCTGGGCAAGCTGGGGCAAGACCTACACCCTCAACACGACACTGACCGCGGGGACCGTCGAACTCGAACCCAACAGCTCCACCTCGGCCGCGACGGTGGTGCCCCTSGGGACCACGGTTTCCGGTTCGGCACTCAGCGGAGGCATCGATGACACCGATTACTACGCGATCGACCTGCCCAAGGCAGGCCGGGTCGGCCTGAACTTCAAGTTCCCCGCCGGGCTCGGAACCGGACCCACCTACACCGTCAGCATTTA
>NZ_JBFTRB010000040.1:0-604 GCF_056399305.1 Arthrobacter sp. 01N444 | reverse complement strand
GCTCGGCATCGTGCTCGATAACCTGGTGATGCTSGCCTTCGGCACCGAGCCGCGCAGCCTGCCCTCSCCGCTCGCCGCACAGTCCGTGCAGCTGGGCGATACCGGCGTCGGCGTCTATCCGCTGCAACTGGTGATTCCCGTGGTCGGCCTSGCGCTGGCGGCCGTGCTGCACTACGTGCTGCGCCGCTCGCGCTGGGGCGTGGCGATGCTGGCCGTGGTGCAGAACCGCGACGCCGCGCGCCTGATGGGCATTCCCATCCGCCGTACCATCGCCGGCGCGTTTGCCATTTCCACGCTGCTGGCCGGCATTGCCGGCGTGCTGATCGCGCCGCTGTTCAACGTACAGGCGGACATGGGCACCGTGTTCGGCCTGAAAGCCTTCGCCGTGGCCATTCTCGGCGGGCTCTCCAGTGCCTGGGGCGTGATGATTGCCGGGCTGATCTTCGGCGTGGCCGAGGCGCTGATCACCGCATCGCTGGGCTCCAGCTACACCCAGATCATCACGTTCGCGCTGGTGATTGCGCTGCTGGCCCTGCGGCCGGACGGCCTGTTCGGACGCGCGGAGGTACGCAAGGTATGAACGATTCGATGGTTTCTTCCAATC
>NZ_JBFTRB010000039.1:0-653 GCF_056399305.1 Arthrobacter sp. 01N444 | reverse complement strand
TCGCAGGCGAGCTTGCGGATGGTGCCTGTGGTGACGGGGCCGGTGAACAGCAGCGTCCCGGTGCCGTGCCTGGTTCCGGTGCCGTGCTGTGCGGTGTTGGCAGGGGTGCCTGCTTCGGCGGGAGTCGTCCCGAGCCGGGTGAGCAGGTCGCGGTAGTCGATGGTGGCCATGACCTGGGGCCGGAGCCCGCCCGCGGCGGGCAGCCCTCCGGTGGCGAGGGCCGCTTTGCACGCGCCGACCAGGCCGTCGAGCAGCTTCTGGGGCCGGGAGCGGAGGTCCAGGGACGGCAGTGCGGGGTCCTCTTCCACGGTGGCGGGCTCCGCAGCCGGGCCTGGCGCATCCGCCGCCCCACCCTCGCCCGCCCCGCCCTCGCCCGCCCCGCCCTCGCCCGGTCCGGCCTGCGCCGTGTTGCCGGTGGCGGTGCCCTGGCCGGCGGCGGGGCCGGTGCGGGGGTTGGTGGCGGTGTTCATCACGGTCACCAGGTGCTCGAACTGGTCCGCAGTCGCGAAGATTTCCAGGTGCTGCAGGCCGTGCCGGGGTTTGCGGAGGAAGGCGCCCTGGAGCTGGCGGAGCAGTTCCTCGGAGGGCTCGGCGCCGTCCTGGTCCAGCGCCTCCGTCCACCGGCGGCTGACCCGGGCCAGGAAGTCGGTGTC
>NZ_JBFTRB010000038.1:0-709 GCF_056399305.1 Arthrobacter sp. 01N444 | reverse complement strand
CCGTCGGCGTGCTGCAGGCCTTCGCCGGTCAGGGTGGTGCGTCCGGCGGTGGCGCCGATGATGAACCCGCGGGTCATCTGGTCGGCGGCGGCCCAGAAGGAATCGCCGGTGCGCTGGAAGCCGAACATCGAGTAGAAGACGTAGACCGGGATGAGCGGTTCGCCGTGGGTGGCGTAGGACGTGCCGGCGGCGGTGAAGGCTGCCACGGATCCGGCCTCGTTGATGCCGGCGTGTACGATCTGGCCGGAGATGGACTCCTTGTACGCCAGGACGAGCTCGCGGTCCACGGAGAGGTAGTTCTGGCCGTTCGGGTTGTAGATCTTCGCCGTCGGGAAGAACGCGTCCATGCCGAAGGTGCGTGCCTCATCGGGGATGATCGGCACAATCCGCTTGCCGAACTCCTTGTCCCGCATGAGGTCCTTGAGCAGGCGGACGAACGCCATGGTGGTGGCGGCGTGCTGCTTGCCGGAGCCGCGGTTGGCGACTTCGTAGACCTTCTCGTCCGGGAGGGTGACGTCGGAGTGCTTGGAGCGCCGCTCGGGGACGAAGCCGCCGAGTTGCTTGCGGCGGTCCATCAGGTACTGGATCTCCGGGGAGTCCATGCCGGGGTGGTAGTACGGCGGCCGGTAGAGGTCCGCTTCGAGCTGGTCGTCCGTGATCGGGATGCGCAGGTGGTCGCGGAAGGCCTTGAGGTCCGCGAGGGTGAGCT
>NZ_JBFTRB010000037.1:0-709 GCF_056399305.1 Arthrobacter sp. 01N444 | reverse complement strand
AGCTCACCCTCGCGGACCTCAAGGCCTTCCGCGACCACCTGCGCATCCCGATCACGGACGACCAGCTCGAAGCGGACCTCTACCGGCCGCCGTACTACCACCCCGGCATGGACTCCCCGGAGATCCAGTACCTGATGGACCGCCGCAAGGAACTCGGCGGCTTCGTCCCCGAGCGGCGGCCGGACCATGCGCCCGTGGAACTGCCCGATCCCGCAACCTATGGGGTCGCCAAGCGAGGCTCCGGCAAGCAGCGCTCAGCCACCACCATGGCCTTTGTACGCCTGCTCAAGGACCTGCTCCGGGACAAAAAGTTCGGACACCGCATTGTCCCGATCGTGCCGGACGAATCCCGCACGTTCGGCATGGACGCGTTCTTCCCGACGGCGAAGATCTACAACCCGGACGGCCAGGGCTACCTCTCCGTGGACCGGGAGCTCGTCCTTGCCTATAAGGAATCGGCCCAGGGCCAGCTGATCCACCCGGGCATCAATGAAGCCGGGGCGGTGGCGGCCTTCACCGCTGCCGGCACGTCCTACGCCACGCACGGCGAACCGCTCGTGCCGGTCTACGTCTTCTACTCGATGTTCGGCTTCCAGCGCACCGGCGATTCCTTCTGGGCCGCCGCCGACCAGATGACCCGCGGGTTCATCATCGGCGCCACCGCCGGACGCACCACCCTGACCGGCGAAGGCCTGCAGCACGCCGACGG
>NZ_JBFTRB010000036.1:0-912 GCF_056399305.1 Arthrobacter sp. 01N444 | reverse complement strand
AGCCGGTAGCTGGTCCGGCCGATTTCGAGCGGGGCGCCGTCCCGGGGGTCGGTCAGGACGCGGTGGAAGGAACCGGCGCCCTCGGCGATGAGGCGGCGGGCCATCGAGGGCGGGATCGGCCCGTGCCCGTCCAGGACGGCCGGTTCGTCTGTGGCGCCGAGCAGGGACAGGACCGGGACGGTGACCAGGACCTGCGCACGCGGGACCGGAACAAGCCCACCCGCCCCCGCACGAGCTTCCGCCCCCGTGCCGGTGCCGTTGCCGCCGTCGGCCGTTCCACCGTTTGTTCCGCCGCCGGGCGTGCCGGTGGTGAGGAGCCAGATGGCGGTGATGTCGGCGCGGAGCTGGGTCAGGGTCCGGGACTCGTCCGGGCCCTGGAGGGCGCGGGCCGCGGCGGTGGTCCGGTCCCAGATCCCGGCGGCGGTATCGGCCGGAAGGTGGGCGGAAAGCCAGGCCATGCCGTCCCGGTCCGGGGTGTACTCGACCCGCCGGTCCGCGGCGCTCGTGGTGTGGCGTTCCTCGATGCCGGCGGGGTGGTGGCGTTCGCGCCAGGCGCGGGCCTTGGCCCTGAACCGGGACGGAACGAGGTCCCCGGCCGGGCAGCCGCGGGCCGGGTTCGGCGCGGCAGGGTCCAGGAAGTGCGCTTCGAGCCCGGCCGCCCCGGCCGCATCCAGGCTGCTGGTTTCGTCCACGATGATCCGTGCGTGGGCCCAGGAGATCGCCCCGGACTCAAGGGCGGCCAGGGTCAGCGGCAGCGCCGACATCAGGGCCCGGGATTCGGCGAGGAGGGCCGCGGCGGCGCGTTCGCTGACGGTCAGGACACAGGCGACCTCGGCCACCAGTGCCATCTCCTGTACGGCACGGTCCCGCGGTGACGGCGCCGGCGGCGCCAGGAACCTGGTTGCCTGCGCG
>NZ_JBFTRB010000035.1:0-1007 GCF_056399305.1 Arthrobacter sp. 01N444 | reverse complement strand
GGGCGCGAGCTCGCCGTGGCCGCCTATTTGAAGGAGCACGTCGCGCAGCTGCTGATCGGCAAGGACCCGCACCGGATCGAGGACACCTGGCAGTTCCTGTACCGGTCCTCGTACTGGCGCCGCGGCCCGGTCACGATGGCCGCGATCGCCGCGGTGGACATGGCGCTGTGGGACATCAAGGGCAAGCTCGCCGGGATGCCGGTCTACCAGCTCCTGGGCGGGGCGTCCCGGAACGGGCTGCGCGCCTACGGGCACGCCTCCGGCGCGGACCTGCCGTCCCTGTTCGATTCGGTCCGTGAGCACCTGGAACTGGGCTACAAGTCGATCCGGATCCAGACCGCGGTGCCCGGGATCAAGGCCGTCTACGGCGTCGCGGCCCAGGCCCAGGCCTCGGGGGAGCGCTACGACTACGAACCGGCCGGGCGCGGCGCGTTCCCGCAGGAAGAGGACTGGGACACCCGCGCCTACCTCCGCCACCTGCCCACCGTGTTCGAGGCGGTGCGCAACGAGTTCGGCCCGGAACTCCCGTTGCTGCACGACGGGCACCACCGGATGACCCCGATCCAGGCCGCGAAGCTGGGCAAGGCGCTCGAACCCTACGACCTGTTCTGGCTCGAGGACTGCACCCCGGCCGAAAACCAGGAGGCCCTGCGCCTGGTCCGGGCGCACACCACCACCCCGCTGGCGATCGGGGAAATCTTCAACACCGTCTACGACTACCAGGCCCTGATCAAGGAACAGCTGATCGACTACGTGCGGGCAGCCTCCACCCACTTCGGCGGGATCAGCCCGCTGAAGAAGGTGATGGACTACGCCGCGCAGTACCAGATCAAGTCCGGCTTCCACGGCCCCACCGACATCTCCCCGGTCGGGTTCGCCGCGCAGCTGCACGTGGGCCTGGCGATCCACAACTACGGCATCCAGGAATACATGCAGCACTCGGATGCGACCAACGAGGTCTTCGAACAATCCATGACCTTCGTCGACGGCTACCTGCACCCGGGCGA
>NZ_JBFTRB010000034.1:0-1049 GCF_056399305.1 Arthrobacter sp. 01N444 | reverse complement strand
AGTTCCGCGACGCCCTTGCCGGTGGCGAGGGCTTCCTGGGCGATGGCCGTGGCTGTGGCGTAGCCCAGTTGCGGGTTCAGGGCGGTGACGAGGCCGATGGATTGTTCCACGGTGAGGCGAAGGTGTTCGGTGTTGGCGGTGATGCCCCGGACGCAGCGGGCCGTGAGGGTGCGGCACGCGGCTTCSAGGTGGGAGATGCTCTTGTGGAGGCTGTGGACGATGATGGGTTCGAAGGCGTTGAGCTGGAGCTGGCCGGCCTCGGCGGCCATGGTGATGGTGACGTCGTTGCCGATCACCTCGTAGGCSACCTGGCTGACCACTTCCGGGATGACCGGGTTGATCTTGCCGGGCATGATCGAGGAGCCGGACTGCACCGCGGGGAGGTTGATCTCGCCGAAGCCGGCGCGCGGGCCCGAGGAGAGCAGCCGGAGGTCGTTGCAGATCTTGGARAGTTTCACRGCGACCCGCTTGAGCACRCCGGAGAGGTGCACGAAGGCGCCGACGTCCTGGGTGGCCTCGATCAGGTCCACGGCCGTGACGAGCGGCAGGCCGGTGATTTCGGCCAGGTGCCGGCAGGCGGCCTCGGCRTAYCCGGCGGGGGCGTTCAGGCCGGTGCCGATCGCGGTGGCACCGAGGTTGATTTCGTGGATCAGCAGGTCGGCCTCGGCCAGGCGGAGYCGGTCCTCGCCGATCGTGACGGCGTAGGTGCCGAACTCCTGGCCGAGSGTCATGGGGACGGCGTCCTGGAGCTGGGTGCGGCCCATCTTGACCACCGTGCGGAACTCGAGGGCCTTTGCGGCGAAGGCGTCTTCGAGYTCGGTGAGGGCCTGGAGCAGTTCCCGGGCCGCGAAGATCGTGCCGAGCTTGACCGCGGTGGGGTAGACGTCGTTGGTGGACTGGCTGAGGTTGACGTGGTCGTTGGGGTGCAGCCGGGCGTAGTCGCCCTTCGGGTGCCCGAGGATTTCCAGGGCCCGGTTGGCGATGACCTCGTTGGCGTTCATGTTCGAGGAGGTCCCGGCGCCGCCCTGGATGACGTCGACGACGAATTG
>NZ_JBFTRB010000033.1:0-2468 GCF_056399305.1 Arthrobacter sp. 01N444 | reverse complement strand
CGGTCCCATCCCGAACCCGGAAGCTAAGACCCACAGCGCCGATGGTACTGCACCCGGGAGGGTGTGGGAGAGTAGGTCACCGCCGGAACACCATTAACGGTCGAGGACCCCCACCACAAGGTGGGGGTCCTCCCGCATTTACCCCCCCCCTCAGGCAGGGCCGGGACCCCGGCCCCGGAGCCCGGGCCCACGGCCGGCTGCCCCCAAACCGGTCCGGTACACGGCCAGATGCCCCCGGGCCGGGCCGGTAATCGCCCCTGGCGCCCGATCGCCCGATGAGGGGCCCTACGACGTCATATGCTCCGCCTTGAAGGAGGCCCCGCGTTGCTGCAGGAACGTACAGGCCGGACGCGCCTGGACGGCCTCATTCGGCATCGGGCACGCCGTCCCCTGCCCCTCCCGCTGACCTGAGCTTCCGGCGTCTGCGCCGGCGCCAGACGATCACCAGGCCAAGCACGACGAAGGGGACCAGCACCCAGCCGCCGATGTCGAGAGCGTCACCGATGGCATTGGCCAGCGCCCCGGCCAAATAGGCGAGAACACTGAGGCTCGCGACCCAGGCAATGGACCCTGTGATGGTCCAGAGCAGAAAATTGGGCCACGGCATCTTGGCGGCCCCCGCGGCAATGGCGCCCCAGAGCCGGACCACTATGACCCAGCGGCCGAAGAACAAGGCTTTGCCACCGTGCCGATCGAAGAACGACTCGAGCTGGAGGATGCGATTCTCGTCGGCGTGGAAGCGCCGTGCGAGTCGAAGCATCAGCGGACGGCCTCCCACCCGCCCAAGTACGTAGCCAATAGTGCTCCCGAGCATGGCGCCCAGGCTGCCGACCGCGATAACGGCGGCAAGGTTCAGGTCTCCGTGGCGCGCCGAGGCGTAGGCTCCAAGCAGGACGGCCACGGCGGGAAGCGGTACACCGGCGCACTGGGCCAGCACAATCACGAAGACGGCGAAGTAGTACGCCCATTCGTCCGCAACCCCTGCTTCCGCGGCGAAGTAGGCCGCCCAGCCGAGCGCCACGAAGCGGAAGGCAACTAATCCGGTCATCGCTCACACCTCACTCCGCTGCTCCGCCGTGGTTCATCATGACGGTCCCCGCGCTGCCCGCGTTCTGTCTGCGGTCATAACCCCCGCGACAGCACCGGGATGGCCCTTGTCTACCCTTGCGGCCGGGCCGCGTCAAGAGCACGCTGCGGACACTGCCCGGCCGGCGGCGGCACAGCGTTTCCGGCCGCGGCGCTAGGCTCGGCGCTCCGGCCGGATCGCCCGCAACCACCACCGCCCGCGCCGGTACGACCGCCGGACCTGCGCGTCTACTACGCCTCCTGCTTTAGGCCCTGAAGAGCTGCCCAGGTTCCCGGGACTATTGGCGACCGAAGACGCACGAAGGAAAGGCTCACACACAGGCCAAGCCCGCCCTCCCTCCTGGCGCGTACGCCCTTCAGCACCAAGACGCTTGGGTGGATGCGCTTTCCGAGCATGAAGATGGATTCCGCGCGTGGGTGAAGGCCGTTGATGACACTGCCTGGGATCGCGTCGGGTGGGAACACGTTCGCCAGGCGGCTCCGGCAGGCAATGAACACGCGTCGGTCTTGTTCGTCGTGGAAGGTGCCGCTCTTGAAAGCGGTATCCGATACAGATCACGGATCTGCGCGACGCATCGAGCCGACCGTTCCGATGCATTGCGGGCGAACTCAGGGGAGTCGATAACACCTTAGACATCGCGAACATCGACTGGGGGAGCTCTCAGTAAGCACAGACAGCAAGGGTGACTCCAGGGGGTTGCCTGACAGTTCTTGCTGCTTCGACGTCCTGGGAACAGGCTGCGGCCGAATCAATCGCTCGATCAAACCACGAGATCATGCAACTTCCGCCGCGGGTTGCAAGGTCCTTCGCTGATTCCAGGTAGCTGACGTTCGTCAGGTGTTCCCTTCAGCCATGATTTCGGCGGGGTGGCTGCTGTCGGGCCATCAACTCGTCATACGCCCCGGCAGATGGCAGACGGCAGTGCTGGCCGGAAGGCCGGCGATGATCGCGGCGGGATCCATGAGCCCGCGCAGGGTCAGGCAAGCCGTCCGACGTCCGGGAACCCGGTTGCGGTACCCCTCGAACAACACTTGGTTCGGAGTCTGGCCCAGAAGGCATCGGAAGCATCCTGCCGCGTCACGCCCCTGTGGCGGCCTGCATTCGACAACACGACGGCTGTTTGGCTGCAATTGCATGGGCCCGCCATGTGGGGGATCTGCTGGCACGGGGTTGGAGTGATGCACGGCATAGTGGCCGTGGGTGGCGGGGGAGCGTGTGATGAGGTGCGTGGCGGGTGGTTTTGGGTTGTGGTGGCGGGGTTTTTGGGTGGTGGGGTGGGTGTGGGGGGTGGAGTTGCGGTGGGGGCGTGGTGGGTGTATTGTTTTCTAAGTCGCCGCGAGGGAGACCAGCGGAAATGCTGGGAACCGGAGGCGGCCAATCC
>NZ_JBFTRB010000032.1:0-2479 GCF_056399305.1 Arthrobacter sp. 01N444 | reverse complement strand
ACCATCAGCGGGCTCCCGTGCTGGGTGGTCAGGGCCAGCCACCAGTCGTCCACGGCAACTGGGTGGGTCAATGTTTCGAATATTGTCGTGACTACCACGACGACGTTCAGGCCCAGGTAAATGCCCACCAGGACGACGGCGACGCCGATGGCCTCCTTGAAACCGCGCAGGAACACGGCGGCGAGCAGAGCCAGCAGGAACAGCGTGACCGCGACGTTCTGGCCCTGCATCCAGGCGGGGGCGAACGGGTTCTCGAGCGCGTGCGCGGTCGCGTCCGCGGCAGAAAGCGTCATGGTGATCATGAAGTCGGTAGCCGCGAACCCCAGCAACACCAGGACGAGCAGTTTCCCGCCCCACCGCGGCATCAGCCGCTCCAGCATGGCGATGGATCCCTCGCCGCGGTGGCTTTCGCCGGCCACCCGGCGGTATACCGGCAGTGCGCCGAACAAGGTCACGGCAACCAGGACCAGCGTGGCCAGCGGCGAAATCACGCCCGCGGCCAGGGCCGCAATGGCCGGCTGGTAGCCCAGCGTGGAGAAGTAATCGACGCCGGTCAGGCACATGACCTGCCACCACGAGTGCTTCTTCAGGTGGCTGTCGCTCACGGCCCCGGGCCCCTGATGGATACCCTTGGCGTCCTGCAGGCCGAACAGCAGCCATTTCCTGAAGTTGTCCCCGGCTCCCGGCCGTGCCGCTGAGGGATCCGAAGGCGGCCTGCTCATCGTGGTCATCTATGCCTCTCCGCGCGATGCCCACCATCGTGTTTACTGCCGACGATAACACCGGAGCCGGGAGCGGCTCCCGCCCCGGGGCCGATCTTGACGGATCTTTAACACCGGCCCGCCGGCGGCGGCACCGGTCTCAGCGGGCTGCGGCGGGGGCGGGGATTTCGATGTAGAGGATGAAACCGGCGGCAGCCGGCAGATACCAGTGCCTGCGGTGCCGTGCGGGCCGGTAGAGGTGTCCGAACGGGTCTGTCACGTGGGCATGCGCCAGCACGTCTTGGCGCCGGAGCTGGACGTCGATGTCCTCGATGCCGGACGGGTGCGAGGCAAGGCCGTCGATGTCGAGAGACCAGGCGCCCCCGGCCGGGGCTGTCCCGCGTTCCAGGGCGAGGGTTTCGAACAGGTCCGAGACCACTTCGTCCCTGGTGGCGGGGTAGAAGCGGCGGAGCCGATGCCCCTCGGGATGCGCGCCTTGTGCGTCCAGCCATGCGTGGCGGAGCCAATGGAATTCCACTTGGCCGCGGGAGGGCCCGAGGACCAGATGACGGTTCGGATCCAGGGCGAGGCGGTAGGCGCTGCCGCTGCGATCGAGGATGCACGCGGCTTCCCCGACGTACTCAAACGCCGCCAGCAGATCCTGTTCCGACCGGTGATAGGAAAAGTCCCCGCTGTCATCGATGACGACGAAATCCCGGGCAATACCGGCACCGGCCGGAAGGTCGGGCGTGTCCTGTGCCGGCCGGGACGTGGTGTTCATGCTGTTTGGCTCCTGCTGGGGATCGGATTGCGGCCACCGTGGCTGCAGCGTCCCCTTGCTTCATAACATCACCGGCGACGCCCCTCGGGACGGTCCTTAATGCTTTCCATATGCCGGCAGGCCATAAATTTGCGTTCTCTTAATGTGGCGGCTCGCCGTGGGCGTTAAGGAACCATCAGGATTGTTGGCCGGACGGTCGTGACGGCTGCGTGCGCTGGTACTCTCGCGGACGGAAGCGGCGCGATGCGTCGCCTGGAAAGGACTACATGACTACCCTCAGCCGGCCACCGGCAGACCCTTCGGCGCCGAGGCCCGACGCCGGGGAGCACTTCAAGAACTGGCTGCTGTTCGGCCTCCAGGACGCCAAGGGAATCCACCAGGGGCCCGGGGCCGTGAGCGACAGCCACCTGAAGAAACACACATGGTGGCAGGTCATGTGCCTGACCGGCGTGGACTACTTCTCCACGCTGGGCTACCAGCCCGCCATCGCCGCGCTCGCGGCCGGCGTGATTTCGCCGCTGGCCACCCTGGTCCTGGTCGCCGTGACCTTGCTGGGCGCACTGCCGGTGTACCGCCGGGTGGCCGGCGAAAGTCCGCGCGGCGAAGGGTCCATCGCCATGCTGGAGCGGCTGCTGCCGCGGTGGGGCGGGAAACTGCTCGTCCTGGTGCTGCTGGGTTTCGCCGCCACCGACTTCATGATCACCATGACGCTCTCTGCCGCGGACGCAACAGCGCACGCGATCGAGAACCCGTTCGCCCCCGACTGGATCCAAGGCCAGAACGTCGCGGTCACGCTGTTCCTGCTGGCTCTGCTCGCCGCCGTGTTCCTGCGCGGTTTCAAGGAGGCGATCGGCGTCGCCGTCGTCCTGGTGGGCATTTACCTGGGCCTGAACGTCGTCGTGGTAGTCACGACAATATTCGAAACATTGACCCACCCAGTTGCCGTGGACGACTGGTGGCTGGCCCTGACCACCCAGCACGGGAGCCCGCTGATGGT
>NZ_JBFTRB010000031.1:0-5082 GCF_056399305.1 Arthrobacter sp. 01N444 | reverse complement strand
TGTGTCTGTTGTTTGAGAACTCAATAGTGTGCCAAGTTTGTTGATACCAATTTATTGTATTGAATTGGTTGAATTTGCCGGGCCCGCCACCCCGTGGTGTGGTCTGGTGTTATTTGGCTGGTTTCAAATTTTGTGCAGCGTGTGYATCCCGTTTTCCCGGGGGCGCATGTTGTGTCTGTTTTACTTCAACGGAGAGTTTGATCCTGGCTCAGGATGAACGCTGGCGGCGTGCTTAACACATGCAAGTCGAACGATGATCCGGTGCTTGCACCGGGGATTAGTGGCGAACGGGTGAGTAACACGTGAGTAACCTGCCCTTAACTCTGGGATAAGCCTGGGAAACTGGGTCTAATACCGGATATGACTCCTCATCGCATGGTGGGGGGTGGAAAGCTTTATTGTGGTTTTGGATGGACTCGCGGCCTATCAGCTTGTTGGTGAGGTAATGGCTCACCAAGGCGACGACGGGTAGCCGGCCTGAGAGGGTGACCGGCCACACTGGGACTGAGACACGGCCCAGACTCCTACGGGAGGCAGCAGTGGGGAATATTGCACAATGGGCGCAAGCCTGATGCAGCGACGCCGCGTGAGGGATGACGGCCTTCGGGTTGTAAACCTCTTTCAGTAGGGAAGAAGCGAAAGTGACGGTACCTGCAGAAGAAGCGCCGGCTAACTACGTGCCAGCAGCCGCGGTAATACGTAGGGCGCAAGCGTTATCCGGAATTATTGGGCGTAAAGAGCTCGTAGGCGGTTTGTCGCGTCTGCCGTGAAAGTCCGGGGCTCAACTCCGGATCTGCGGTGGGTACGGGCAGACTAGAGTGATGTAGGGGAGACTGGAATTCCTGGTGTAGCGGTGAAATGCGCAGATATCAGGAGGAACACCGATGGCGAAGGCAGGTCTCTGGGCATTAACTGACGCTGAGGAGCGAAAGCATGGGGAGCGAACAGGATTAGATACCCTGGTAGTCCATGCCGTAAACGTTGGGCACTAGGTGTGGGGGACATTCCACGTTTTCCGCGCCGTAGCTAACGCATTAAGTGCCCCGCCTGGGGAGTACGGCCGCAAGGCTAAAACTCAAAGGAATTGACGGGGGCCCGCACAAGCGGCGGAGCATGCGGATTAATTCGATGCAACGCGAAGAACCTTACCAAGGCTTGACATGGGCCGGACCGGGCTGGAAACAGTCCTTCCCCTTTGGGGCCGGTTCACAGGTGGTGCATGGTTGTCGTCAGCTCGTGTCGTGAGATGTTGGGTTAAGTCCCGCAACGAGCGCAACCCTCGTTCCATGTTGCCAGCGCGTAATGGCGGGGACTCATGGGAGACTGCCGGGGTCAACTCGGAGGAAGGTGGGGACGACGTCAAATCATCATGCCCCTTATGTCTTGGGCTTCACGCATGCTACAATGGCCGGTACAAAGGGTTGCGATACTGTGAGGTGGAGCTAATCCCAAAAAGCCGGTCTCAGTTAAGGTGCGGCTGGATCACCTCCTTTCTAAGGAGCACCTACAACCACCCTGCCGGGCGTTATGTCCGTGTGGTGGGGTTGTCAGGAGTACGCCCGTTGCGCAGACGCWAGTTCTGCGGCGGGTGCTCACGGGTGGAATATCAACAAATAGGTGCCTGGCGGCACAGGCCGGCAGTTAGTACGGATGCTCTCTTGAGGGGGTCCTGGAACGCACGCCGGAATGAGCTGTTGGGTAGTGTTTGGCACACTGTTGGGTCCTGAGGCAACAGGACCATGGCGCGGCCGCGTTGTCCTTCCCTTTCGGGGGTGGGTGCGTGGTGGTGGTRTGGGACTTGTGTTTCTGGTTTCCTGGCTGCACCGATCACACGGTTGTTCTGCTCCTTTYGGGGGYGGGGTGTGTGTGGGGTGTGTCTCGAAAATTACTCCTTGATCTTTTGTGGTCAAGTTTTTAAGAGCACACGGTGGATGCCTTGGCATTAGGAGCCGAAGAAGGACGTAGGAATCTGCGATAAGCCTGGGGGAGTCGATAACCGGACTGTGATCCCAGGGTGTCCGAATGGGGAAACCCCGCCAGGGGCGCGAGCTGCCTGGTGACCCGCATCTGAACACATAGGGTGCGTGGAGGGAACGCGGGGAAGTGAAACATCTCAGTACCCGCAGGAAGAGAAAACAATAGTGATTCCGTCAGTAGTGGCGAGCGAACGCGGATCAGGCTAAACCGTTCCATGTGTGATAGCCGGCGGGCGTTGCATGGTCGGGGTTGTGGGACTTCCCACTCCAGCTCTGCCGGGCTGGGAAGGTGAGAGTGCAGGCATAGGTGAACGGTCTTGAAAGGCCGGCCGTAGAGGGTGTGAGCCCCGTAACCGAAATGTTGTGCACCGCCTGGTGAAGTATCCCAAGTAGCACGGGGCCCGAGAAATCCCGTGCGAATCTGTCAGGACCACCTGATAAGCCTAAATACTCCCTAATGACCGATAGCGGACCAGTACCGTGAGGGAAAGGTGAAAAGTACCCCGGGAGGGGAGTGAAACAGTACCTGAAACCGTGTGCTTACAATCCGTCGGAGCCTCCGCGAGCGATCGTGTAGGGGTGACGGCGTGCCTTTTGAAGAATGAGCCTGCGAGTTAGTGTTACGTCGCGAGGTTAACCCGTGTGGGGAAGCCGTAGCGAAAGCGAGTCTGAATAGGGCGTTGCAGTGGCGTGATCTAGACCCGAAGCGAAGTGATCTACCCATGGCCAGGTTGAAGCGACGGTAAGACGTCGTGGAGGACCGAACCCACTTCAGTTGAAAATGGAGGGGATGAGCTGTGGGTAGGGGTGAAAGGCCAATCAAACTTCGTGATAGCTGGTTCTCCCCGAAATGCATTTAGGTGCAGCGTTGCGTGTTTCTTACCGGAGGTAGAGCTACTGGATGGCTAATGGGCCCTACAAGGTTACTGACGTCAGCCAAACTCCGAATGCCGGTAAGTGAGAGCGCAGCAGTGAGACTGTGGGGGATAAGCTTCATAGTCGAGAGGGAAACAGCCCAGACCACCAACTAAGGCCCCTAAGCGTGTGCTAAGTGGGAAAGGATGTGGAGTTGCGAAGACAACCAGGAGGTTGGCTTAGAAGCAGCCATCCTTAAAAGAGTGCGTAATAGCTCACTGGTCAAGTGATTCCGCGCCGACAATGTAGCGGGGCTCAAGTACACCGCCGAAGTTGTGGATTTCAGACATTAGCCAAGCCCTTGTGGTTCAGGCGTCTGGAGTGGTAGGGGAGCGTCGTGTGGGCAGTGAAGTCGCGGTGGAAACCAGCGGTGGAGCCTACACGAGTGAGAATGCAGGCATGAGTAGCGAAAGACGGGTGAGAAACCCGTCCGCCGGATGATCAAGGGTTCCAGGGTCAAGCTAATCTGCCCTGGGTAAGTCGGGACCTAAGGCGAGGCCGACAGGCGTAGTCGATGGACAACGGGTTGATATTCCCGTACCGGCGAAAAACCGCCCATGCTGAACAGGGGATACTAACCGCCCGAAACCTGCCYKASCRCCCTTGTGGTGGAAGGGTTTTGGTGGAGCGCGGGACCTGATCCTGGGAGGCAAGCGTATTAACAGGTGTGACGCAGGAAGGTAGCCGAGCCGGGCGATGGTTGTCCCGGTCTAAGGATGTAGGGCGAACGGTAGGCAAATCCGCCGTTCATGATGCCTGAGATCTGACGGGACCCCCGTATGGGGGGATTCGGTGATCCTATGCTGCCGAGAAAAGCATCGACGCGAGGTTTTAGCCGCCCGTACCCCAAACCGACACAGGTGATCAGGTAGAGAATACTAAGGCGATCGAGAGAATTATGGTTAAGGAACTCGGCAAAATGCCCCCGTAACTTCGGGAGAAGGGGGGCCCCAACCTTGAACACCACTTGCTGGTGGGAGGGGATCGGGGCCGCAGAGACCAGGGGGAAGCGACTGTTTACTAAAAACACAGGTCCGTGCGAAGTCGCAAGACGATGTATACGGACTGACTCCTGCCCGGTGCTGGAAGGTTAAGAGGACCGGTTAGCCGCAAGGCGAAGCTGAGAATTTAAGCCCCAGTAAACGGCGGTGGTAACTATAACCATCCTAAGGTAGCGAAATTCCTTGTCGGGTAAGTTCCGACCTGCACGAATGGAGTAACGACTTCCCCGCTGTCTCAACCATAAACTCGGCGAAATTGCAGTACGAGTAAAGATGCTCGTTACGCGCAGCAGGACGGAAAGACCCCGAGACCTTTACTATAGTTTGGTATTGGTGTTCGGAGTGGCTTGTGTAGGATAGGTGGGAGACGTTGAAGCCCGGACGCCAGTTCGGGTGGAGTCATCGTTGAAATACCACTCTGGTCACTTTGGACATCTAACTTCGGCCCGTAATCCGGGTCAGGGACAGTGCCTGATGGGTAGTTTAACTGGGGCGGTTGCCTCCTAAAAAGTAACGGAGGCGCCCAAAGGTTCCCTCAGCCTGGTTGGCAATCAGGTGTCGAGTGTAAGTGCACAAGGGAGCTTGACTGTGAGAGAGACATCTCGAGCAGGGACGAAAGTCGGGACTAGTGATCCGGCGGTACATTGTGGAATGGCCGTCGCTCAACGGATAAAAGGTACCTCGGGGATAACAGGCTGATCTTGCCCAAGAGTCCATATCGACGGCATGGTTTGGCACCTCGATGTCGGCTCGTCGCATCCTGGGGCTGGAGTAGGTCCCAAGGGTTGGGCTGTTCGCCCATTAAAGCGGTACGCGAGCTGGGTTTAGAACGTCGTGAGACAGTTCGGTCCCTATCCGCTGCGCGCGCAGGAAATTTGAGAAGGGCTGTCCTTAGTACGAGAGGACCGGGACGGACGAACCTCTGGTGTGTCAGTTGTACTGCCAAGTGCACCGCTGATTAGCTACGTTCGGATGGGATAACCGCTGAAAGCATCTAAGCGGGAAGCTCGCTTCGAGATGAGATTTCCATACACCTTGTGTGTGAGAGGCCCCCAGCCAGACCACTGGGTTGATAGGCCGGATGTGGAAGCGAGGACTAACGACTCGTGAAGCTGACCGGTACTAATAGGCCGATAACTTACACCACACACTCTTCCCGTGAACGGATTCAAAAGACGTTCACACCAGGG
>NZ_JBFTRB010000030.1:0-4920 GCF_056399305.1 Arthrobacter sp. 01N444 | reverse complement strand
CGCCCTCGATGGCCCGCCGCCTCATCGCCGAGGGCGCCGGTTCCTTCCACCGCGTCCTGACCGACCCCCGGGACGGCGCCCCGCTCGAAATCGGCCGGACCAGCTACCGGCTCACGACGGCCCAGCGCCACTGGCTCCGGCTCCGCGACAGCCGATGCCCGTTCCCCGGCTGCGCCAACCACTCCCTGGACAACGAGGCAGACCACCTCCTGGCCTGGGCCGACGGCGGCACCACCGGCATCTCCAACCTCGGCCAGCCCTGCCCGAAACACCACCGGCTTAAACACACCTCCGCCTGGACACCGTCCCGGGCCAGCAAAGACCACCCGCCGGGCTGGACCTCCCCGTCCGGACGCTACTACCCCAGCGAACACCAGGACTGGGAGCCACCCCGCTGGCCCGAGGACTGGCTGCCCCACATCCCGGCCACGGACACACGCCCGGAACCCGACCCCGACACGGGCCCGGATCAAGGCTTGCCCGCGTATCCAGGACATAGTCTCGAGCCGGAACCGCTCCCGGACGACCATCCCGGCCACGATCCCGTCCCGGAGCCCGACATTGAACTGCCTCCGGACCCCTTCCCGGACTGGCACCAATTCATCGCCGGGCACCCATTTGCCGACACGGAAACGGACGACCCGGGCTGGCCGGCACTTCTGGGCAGCTCTTCCGCGAAGGACCGCCCGCTCCAATGTGCGTGAGCCGCTGGTCGTGTGCCTTCCGGTTCTTTGGGTCGGAGGGATCGGCGCGACGCCGCCGCCACGACGGCGTTGAAGAACCCAGCTTTGCTCAACGAAGCTCAGCTGGACACGATGGCGGCCAGCGAGAACGCTTGCCGCCATCGGGCTATCGGTTCTGACAGCTCAGGAGTAGTCGTAGAACCCTTTGCCGGACTTCCGTCCCAGCTCGCCGCGCTCCACCATGTCGCGGAGGATCCGGGGCGGGGCGAAGCGTTCGCCGAGGGTTTCATGCAGGTACTCGGCGATTCCGAGGCGCACGTCCAGCCCGACGATGTCCGTGGTGCGCAGTGGTCCGGATGCGTGCCGGTAGCCGAGTTCCATGGCGGCGTCGATGTCCTGGGCGCTGGCCACGCCCTCCTCCAGCATCCTCATGGCCTCCAGTGCAATTGCCACGCCAAGGCGCGAACTTGCGAAGCCGGGCGCGTCATTGACCACGATGGGAGTCTTACCGAGCCCGCGGACCCAGCCGGTGGCGGCGTCGGCGAGTTCAGGGGCGGACCGGGGGCCAAGAACGACTTCCACCAGCGTCGAGGCCGGGACCGGATTGAAGAAGTGCAACCCGCACAGCCGTTCCGGCCGGCCGAGCGAGTCAGCCAGGTCGGTGACGGAGAGCGAGGACGTGTTGGTTGCAATCCAGGCATCCGTGCCCAGGTGGCGCTCCACGTTGAGCAGGGCATCCTGCTTAAGCTTGAAGTCCTCCGGCACGGCTTCGACAACAAGGCCCGCCCCGCCGAAGTCGACGGCGTCCGTGGAGACCGCGAACCGGCCCAAGAGCGACTCCAGATCCTCGAGAACGGCGGCCTTCTCCAGGGCCTTGGCCAGCGTTACTCTCACGCGGTCGCGGGCCGCTGCGGCTGCGGCCTCGTCCCGTTCGACTATTGTCACCGCAGCTCCGGAGACAAGGAAAGCGTGGGCGATGCCCGCGCCCATCCGGCCTCCGCCGAGAACGCCTACCCTCGTGGGGACGCCCTGGGTTTCAAGTGGGGGAGTGGAAGGGGTCATTAGTTGGTTCCTTTGCGTTGTTTTCGGTCCAGAAACGCCTGCATCCGCTCAAATTTTGCCTCTGATTCAAAGAGGATCCCTTGGGCGAGTTCGTCAATGGCCGGGTGTGCTGACCTTGGGGCGTGGAGGACGCTCTTGGTGAGGCGGACCGCGAGTGGATCCTGGGATGCGATCCGGGCCGCGAGTGCGAAGGCCGCGGGGATCAGCTGGTCTGGTTGATGCAACTCCGTGACCAGCCGAACAGCCATTGCCTCAGCGCCGTCGAGCACTTTTCCGGTGAGCAGGATTTCCTTGGCCAAAGGCTCGCCGACGAGCTCCACGAGGCGCCAGCCTGCGCCGGCGGCGGCGAGGATGCCCAGACCGGTTTCGGGGTTGCCGATCTTTGCCCGTGGCGTCGCAATCCGGAAATCCGCCGCATAGGCCAGCTCAGCGCCGCCGCCGAGCGCAAACCCGTCAATGGCTGCGATCACTGGCATCGGCAGCCTGGAGATTCGCTGGAAGAGGCCGGAATTGATGCCGGCCAGGGCATCATCACGGCGGCGTTCGCGGAGTTGGGCGATGTCGGCTCCGGAGGCGAAGACGCCGCCGGAGGGAAGCTGCGCCCCGGAGAGGATGAGTATTTTGGGATTGCGCTCCAAATCCGCGCATACAGTGTGCAATTCGTCCACCATGAGCTGGTCTATGGCGTTGCGGACTTCTGGCCTGTTGAGTTCGACATGGACGGTCGCGTCGGCGTCGTGGATTTTGATCGTCTTCACCAGCCCACCATGGCATCGTTTATTACACAGCGTCCAATACCTAATGGACCGGCCGTTATTGTCGGAATTGGATAGATCAGGCCCGAGGGCAGTCACTCTCGACGCCGTCATTGATCCAAAATCCTCATTGATCTTGAGGCTAATAAGTATTGGACTGCATAGCCGGAAGCTGGGATCGTGATTGCTAAGACAAAGACGTACCTGCAGAAAGAGTTCCGGATCATGAGCAACTACGCGACCATCAACCCGGCAACCGGAGAGCGCGTTGCCGAGTTCCCGACACTCACCGACGAGGAAGTGCAGGATGCGCTCAAGCGCTCCTTCACGGAATACCGCACCTGGCGCTCCACTCCGCTGGCGGAACGGGCCGCAGTGCTGACCCGCGTGGCCGAGCTGCACCGCGAACGTTCCGAAGAACTCGCCGCCTTGCTGACCCTGGAGATGGGCAAGCCGATCGCCGAAGCACGCGGCGAGGTTGCCCTCGTGGCCTCGATCTACGCCTACTATGCGGACAACGCCGAGCGCTTCCTCCGCGATGAACCCTTGGAGATCCGGGGACCCGGCTCGGCCGTGGTCCGCACCGAACCCATCGGACCGCTGGTCGGGATCATGCCCTGGAACTTCCCCTACTACCAGGTCACCCGCTTCGCCGCACCCAACATAGTGCTGGGCAACACCGTGATCCTCAAGCACTCACGCAACTGCCCGCAGTCGGCGCTGGCCATCGAGGCGGTCTTCCGCGACGCCGGGCTGCCGGCCGATGTCTACATCAACGCGTTTGCCACCAGCGGCCAGATCGCCACCATGATCGCCGACCCCCGGGTGCAGGGCGTCTCCCTGACAGGCTCCGAGAAGGCCGGATCCGCCGTGGCAGAAATTGCCGGACGCCATCTGAAGAAGTATGTACTGGAGCTCGGCGGCTCCGATCCGTTTATCGTGCTGCCCGATGCCGATCTGGACAAAGCCGTAGCCGGCGCCGTGGCTGGCCGCATGTACAACGGTGGTCAAGCCTGCACTGCGTCCAAGCGCTTCATCATCGTCGGCGACATCTACGACGAGTTCCTGCGCCGCTACACCGAGGCCATGTCCAAGATCGCACCGGGCGACCCGACCGATGGGCAGACGACCTTCGGGCCGCTGTCATCCCGGGCCTCCGTCGATGACATCGCCGAGCTGGTCCAGGACGCCGTCTCCAAGGGCGCGACCGCAGTCACGGGTGGAGGCGCCCCCAACGACTCGGGCGCCTACTACCCCGCGACCGTCCTGACCGGTGTGACGCCGGACATGCGGGCTTACTCGGAAGAGATCTTCGGCCCGGCCGCCGTGGTTTACCGGGTGGACTCTCCCGAAGCCGCTGTTGACCTGGCCAACGACTCGCCTTTCGGCCTCTCAAGCTCCATCTACACCGCGGATGTTGAGGCCGCCCGGCAGCTTGCCGAACAGCTGGAGACCGGAATGGTCTGGATCAACAGCATCAGCCGCAGCGCCGCCGACCTTCCGTTTGGCGGGGTGAAGCGTTCCGGCGTCGGACGTGAACTGGCGCAATACGGAATCAATGAGTTCGCCAACAAGAAGCTGATCCGGATCCCGGCAGCGTAGGCCCGCTCGAATCACAGCCAAGTCGCCGAGGGCGGCCAGCCAGCCCAAGGCAGCAGCAGGGGGTCGTTTTGCGCCCTCAAACCACCCCTGCTGCTGCGTAGTTGGGCGCCACAGAACTTAGAGGAAAATCATGAATCAGGCATTTATCTATGACGCTGTGAGGACGCCGTTCGGGAAGTTCGGTTCCGGCCTCGCCGGGATCCGCCCGGATGATCTCGCCGCGCACGTGATCCGCGAATCCGTGAAGCGCGCCCCGGCCCTGGACGTGGAGCGGATCGATGAGGTGGTGTTCGGCAACGCGAACGGCGCCGGCGAGGAGAACCGCAACGTCGCCCGGATGGGCACCCTGCTGGCCGGGCTGCCGGTCTCGGTCCCGGGCACCACGGTCAACCGGCTCTGCGGGTCCTCCCTGGACGCGGCGATCATCGCCTCCCGCCAGATCAACACCGGCGACGCCGAGCTGATGCTGATCGGCGGCGCCGAATCGATGTCCCGCGCCCCCTGGGTGCTGCCCAAGACCGAGAAGCCCTACCCGGCCGGGGACCTGACCCTGGCCTCCACCACGCTGGGCTGGCGGCTGGTGAACCGGGCCATGCCGAAGGACTGGACCATCTCCCTGGGCGAGGCCACCGAACGGCTCGCCGAGAAGTACGGCGTGACCCGGCAGGCGCAGGACGAGTTCTCCGCCGCCTCCCACAACCTCGCCGCCGCGGCCTGGGACGAGGGGTTCTACGACAACCTCGTCGTCCCGGTCCCGGGCACGGACCTGGTCCGCGACGAGGGCATCCGTCCCGGGTCCTCGGCGGAGAAGCTCGCCG
>NZ_JBFTRB010000029.1:0-18995 GCF_056399305.1 Arthrobacter sp. 01N444 | reverse complement strand
GGACCTACGCTCGGGGCGGCGTATTCGCCGAAAACGCAGAGAGGACGGCCTATGACGTCCGCGCGATGCGTGGGCCGATCAGCGCCCAGCACTACCGGGATGCCGGAATCGAGGTGCCCGAAGTTTATGGCGACCCTGTGTGGCTACTAGGAAACCATCTTTCGCATGGCCTGTTCAGTTCAGGTCTAGCGGTTGGGAAGTTCCAATTGTTTTGAATCGGCAGTTCTTCCATCAGATTCTCGTGAAAGTTTGACGTTGTACGCGCCGGCCCTTTGACGCGCCGAAGTTCTGGCGAGTCAGCCCTGCGGAGCCAGATCATAGCCGAGTTCGGTCAAATGTTTGCCCAAGAGGTCATCTGTTCCTCCTTCCAGTGGACCCATCGTGTTTTCTCCGCCAAAGATTGAGGTGGTACGGAGACAGAACTCCTACGCGCTCCTCCCCCAAGACCAGCGCAGCTACGCCTCCGGTACCGGCACCCTGAGCAGCCTCCCAGGCTCTGCCGCGGCTTCCTCGGCCAATGCATGGGGGTCCATCGCGTTGTTCGCATCGCAAATGCGCCAGTACGCCTGCGAATCGCCCAATGTGCGGTGGCTGACGAGGTCGATCCGCTCCCCCTGCGCTACGGCCACCTCCGCCAGCAGCCGCATCTCCGCTCCCTGCGGAAGGAACCTGCGCCTCACGTACGACACGACGCGCCCGTCGGGCTGCTCGAGGGTCGCTATCTCGAGCAGGTAGTAGCGACTCATAAAGTCGAACACGCTTGCCTCCTTACTTAACGAGCTTGAGCCCGCCCGGCCGGGGCGGTCACGGCAGTCTCACGTTGCTTCCCGCAACCGCCGCCAGGTTGCTGGCCGTGCCCACCACGCTCATCGCCTCCTTTAGCACTTGGTGTGCGAGGAACATGTAATAGCCGGGATTTGTCATCGAAAGGTCGTTGTAGCTGAGGACCCGGAGCCCGAGGCTGACCTTTGCGCGAATCGGATTCAGCGCAGAATCGTGCGCCTCCTCAGTGATGCTGAATTCGTTGATTCGTACGGGCAGTATGCGTTTCGCACCCCAGATGAAGAGCGTCAGCGGTGCGGTCGGTGGGACGACTTCGATCATTCCTGCCGCCAGAAGGGCCGTGTTGGCAATGACGAGTGCGCTCTTCGGGTAGACGAGCATCTCGATGGCGGAGAGCTGCGGGTAGATGCCCATCGTGGCGGCGAGCAGATCGTTCTTCTCGAGCTGGTCCGTTGCATCGATCTCGATGCCGACCTTGATTGTCTCCTCAGGCGCCCCGGTGAGGCGCTGTGCCTCCGAGCGCGCACCCTCGCCGCCAGGCGCGCGGGGCTTGAGCGTTCGCGTCAGCGTGTCCGGGTTGTACTGGAACACGATCACGCTCGGGGCGGGTATGTTCGTGTCGATCCCGACGATCGCGCCCTTGAGGACGCGGGGTGAGTTTGGAAAAGTTGTCAAGGGCCTACTCCTCTGCTGATTCACGCACGGTGCCGTACCCGATTCCTACGCTGGGCCTCGTATTCTGCTTTGGCCGTTCGAAAGACCGGAGCGCCCCAACGCGCTGCAAATCCAAGCATGACCGGCTCCACCCACGAACCGGCAGTCTCGTCGCCCAGTACGTCCGAGACGGTAGCCCACGCTGTTGCCAGCGCCCCATACGCGCCGGCATAGTCTCCCTGCGCCTGTAGTGCCTCGGCTAGCTCGACCGACGCGGCAATATAGCTTAACGGCGCGACAGCTTCGAGAGCGGCGGTGCGGGCGCATCTTGCATAATCGGCTGCGGCCCGCAGTTTTTGGGCCGCGCGCGCCAGGCGCGCATGCATGATCCCAAGCTCGGCCGTCAGGTGTGGCGCCAATTGCTCGTTACTCAGCTCGGCCTCGAGCACGGCAACAGTCTGCGCCATCTCGTTGATCGCACCGGCCCGCCAGAGCAGGTCCGCCTGCTCGGTCCGGACGAAAGCGGCCACATCTCGCCCGGACGCAGCGTCCAGCAGCCAGAAAGCCTCGTCCATATCGGCATTTGCCTGCCGGATCGCCCCAGTGGCTGCAGACGACGCCGCACGGCGTCGTAACATTGCACAGAGCCACTCGGCCTTCAGACCCGCTTGGCGTGCCTCGCGCAACGCGTTTGTATATGCAGCAATGGCTGCCTCGTAGCGCTGCTGCGCGAATGCCGTTTCGCCTTGCTCGGTCAGAATTGAGACCAACAGGTGTAGATCTTGAGCGCCAGCTGCAGACGCACTGGAGAGCTGGTCACGCACTAGATCTGGCCGGCCGGCAGACCGCTGTAGGGTCTCGGCCATTTGAAGGCACCGCGCCTGATCATAACTGCGACCGGTTTGCCCATGGATCTCGGCAGCCTCCTCCAAGGCATGCGCCGCGTCGAGCCACCGACCTCGCTTCGTCAGCCCGTCCGCCGACCGCATTAGCGCATACGCCCGGTCATCCAGCCGTTCCCCTTCCTGTGCCGCTCGCCCCGGCATCATCACGTCTCCTTCACGTCGGTCACCTTGTAGCCTTGTTGTTCCAGGCTCTCTTGAGTCATCTTCAGCGCGTCAAGGCGCGCTTGGCGGTGATTCTGGGCCCAGGTTCGCAGTGACGACGCCAGACTTGCAGCCTCCGCCCGCTTTTGCTGTTCCTGACTCTCAAGAGTCTTCGCATTCCTATCTCCTTCGGTACGCAGCTTTCTGGCGTCGTCGAGGCGCGTCGTGTTCTCGTTTGTGAAGTCCTTGGTCGTCTCCTGTGCTTTCGTTAGGTTTTCCCCGGAGTCCTTGGCCCTCGTATCGGTTTGTGAGAGCGTGTTGGCATCGCCTTCAGTTTGTCTATTTCGATCCTCCTGGCCTGCTTTCTGGGAGTTGATCGTCTGGTCCACTGAATCCAGCTGCGCCAGAAACCGCTTCGAATCGGCGTTCATGTTCAGGATTCCGCGCTTGGCGTCGACCAAGACCTCTGGGCTATCGGGCAGCGAATGGGCCAGAGAGGTAAAGCGCTCGAAGCCCTTCATAGGAACGGTAATGGCTGCGAGTTTGCCGGCCTGAGCATAATAAGTTGACAGGGTATTGGAGACCTCGGTCTCTTTCTTTGTCTTGTTTTGGTTCGCCTCCGTGCGGCGGGCCACCGCCTGCTTATGTGCTTCCGTGGCGCTGATGGCTTCTGCGGTCCGTTCTCCCATTCTGGCCAATGGCTTCTCGTTGGCCTTGTGGGCGGCCTCTTGCTTGGCCATCGTTGCCGACGCGGCCTCGGCCTCGGCACGGGCGTCCAGTGTCTCCAGGATCTGGTTCTGGACATCGATGATCAACTGCGGCGTGGCTGGAGGAGCTGGATAATTCGGGTTGACATGCTCAGTGACCGGGCCGCTCTCGACACGGCCCAGCTCTGGCATCTCCTCGTTGAAAGCGAAGCCCGGCACCCCGCCGTCTACTCCTGCCTGCTCGCCCGCGTGGGCCGCAGGCGAGAGGTAGGAAAGAGAGCTGAGTCCCTCTGGACCCAATCGTGCAGGAGTAGCCTTCGCAGTGAAGGGTGGTGTAGTAGGCTGTCCGACCTGCAGGGTAGGAGCCGGCTCTGGCACGGAAATCGTTGCTGAAACAGGGGTAGACGGCGCTGCCGGAGTAACGAGACTCACCCCTGACGGATCAAGGACCTGAAGGAGGGCCTCGCGTGCGGAGATCTCCTTCGTTAGCTTCGGACTAGGGTCCTTGGCAGCTCGGCTTTTCAGATCCTTTAGGTCCGTGCGCAACTGAATTGCGATGTCCTTGTCGACGTTTCCGCTTGATTGTGATCCTTTTGCAATCTCCGTGGGTTGCCTTCGGGCATTCTTTTGCGACAGCGGATCGTTGTGAAATGGCGGACGTGTCTCTGCGTCCGGATCGAGAAATGTCGCAGCCTCGAGTGGACGGGTAGTGTCGCCACCGTGCCCTACTTCTTTATGGACTCGCTCTGGCAGGGCGGCGCCGACCTCGGCGAGATGTCCGAACTCGGGAAAGTCTGCAATCGTCAAGAAGTGGTGGAATTGGAAGTCACTTGGGAGCTTCCCAGCGCGTAGCACGTAGTTCTTCTGCTTCTCTGTCAGGTACCTCTCCGTAAGGCGCGTCAGGTTGTTGCCCTTGGATGGATCCTTCAACGCCTCCTGCAAGTCGAGCCCGAATCGTTTTCGGGCGATACTGCGCTGCGAAGCTTTCACCCGCGGGTCAACCTCTGGGCGACCAGGCAATTTTTCCCCTCGGCGCAGATACGGCTTTTGTTTTCCTGGCAAGTTCTGGTAGTCCGGCCCGACCAATCCGCCGGCTCTGGAGGTTTCTCTCAACCCCTTAACCGTCCGTGCGTGTTCAACCTTAATTAAGAGAGATCGCGTTTCTTCAACCGACACCCCGAGATGCTCAGCCAAGGCCTTGACATCCGAATCGGTCAGGTCGTTCTTCTGGGCTAATTCCTTCAGTTGCTTCCGAGTTAGTTGCCTCTCGGATTTCGCTTTTGCCTTGCCGGGCCCGATATCCATTGTGCCGCTAGGTTGCGCTTCTGCAAGTACAGGAGCACGCGGCTTGGCCGCCGCATCAGGTTCCACAGGAGCCGTGTTCGTTTCCTTCGTGGGAGCGACAGCTTCGACTGGCCCTGCCTTAGCTGCGGGTTCACCCCCTAACGCGGTTGTGCTGGGCTCCTTTGGTGCAGCTCCGGCCTCCTTCACCTCCGCCTTGACGGTCGGGCCCTCACCCGACGCGGCAGTCGGGTTCGGATGGTCGGGCACCGGAGTGGAGGGCTTCTTGGATGAAAGCTTCTTGGCGCCTTTTTCCGCCAGTCCACCACCGGCGATGCCGCCCACAAATCCGCCGACAAACCCTGTCGCGGCACCGGCCGCCTGGCCGATCGCTGCCCCTTGAGTCACCACGTCGCGAGGATCGGCCTCGGAGGTAAAGGCGTGCAGTGAGCGGAAAATTGTGATGAGTTGCTTTAGGACCAGGGCATTGATCGCGTCAAGCGCCAGCGTTGCCAAGCCGATGCCTGCCGAGATCGTCGACAGCGTGGCTGCCAGCGGGGACGCGATCCCGACGGTGAGTACGGTTATTATCCACATGGCGATCGAGATCGCCCCGATCACTCCAGCGATGACGTTCAATATCTGGGTGGCAACGTCGATAACGGTGCTGACGGATTCAATGCTATTGGCAAGCGTGTCATAGATTGAGGCACCCTTGCCAAACCGGCCGATGGCCTCTCCAGTGGCCTTCCAATCGCGTTTGCTGAGCTCGTACGCCGATAGGACGCCCCCAATAACCGCGCCAACCGCGGGCAGCGGCGTGAACTTGGCGACCTGTGTGCCCAGGCGGACCGCCGCCTTCGTGGCGAGCTTGACGGCGCCCTTTTCAATTAGCTTCTCGCCGAGTTTGATGCCCGCGCCCATGCCGGCGCCTTGAATCAGACCGGCGGCAAAGCCACTTCCCTCACCGGCCGCCTCACTGACGAACTTGGCCCGTTCTCCCGACCCGGCAGCCCCGACCTGCGCGTTTGCCGTGCCCCAGCGCTGGTGCTCGGCCAACTCTTTGTCGATGAGTGCCAGGTCGCCTGTAGCGACACCAGCAAATTCAGATGGCTGATCGACCGCAAGTTCTTCGCCTTCATGACCGATTGGTGCAGCCTGGGCCCCCGCTTTGCCTTCCGGACTGCTTTCTGTGGCGGCCTTTTGGCTGCTCTTCACCGTGCTCGTGGCCTGTTCCTCGACGGCGCCCTGGCTGGCTGTCCTGCCATCTTCCTCTGCGGCTTGGTCTGCCCTCTGTCGTTGCGGCAGGGACTCCCCCGCTAATCCAGCGTGCTTCGCCTGATCTGTTGCCGCCTGTGCGTCGCCGTCTTTGGGCGGCGGCTGAAGATTTGCCGATTCGTCCGCTGATGGGATTACCGGGTCGAACGGGATTACATCTGGTGTTACGGCCTGACGTTGAATTGCCGGTGCGGGGGCGTCCTGCGTGCTGGCTTGTTGCACCGAGTGCGCCAGTTCGTGGGCCATCAAGTGTTGGCCCTCAACGCTGCCTGGCCGGAAATACCCTGCGCCGAAATAGATGTCCTGGCCGTGGGTGAACGCCTGCGCGCCCAGCGAGGCCGCGGCCGCCGCGGAAGCCGGCCCGGCATGGACCCGCACTGAGCCGAAGTCGTGCCCGAGGCGGTCCTCGTAGAAGCTGCGCTGTTCGGCGGGCAACGGCCGCGCCTCGGCGCCCGCGCGTTTTATTTGGCGCTCTAACCCGGGGGTAGCTGCAGGGACACGGCTCTGAACCGCGGCCGCCTGGAAGCGTCCGGCGGGGTGCCGGGCGGGCATTAGCTCGCCGCGTGCCGTATCCGCGTTGACTGCCATCGCCCGATCCGCCGCAGCTTTGGCTTCGACCTCGTAGCAGTCATCGGGCCGGCCAACGACCGGGTGGTTCCGGGCCTCGGCACGGTGCACGTGCACGCGGCCAAACGCATGCCCCGCCGTGTCGCGCCCAGAGTCAGGCGGAACGGGCGGCGACCAGCCGCGCGAGCGTCCCGTCGCGGGCGTGAACTCGCGGCCGCCCCGCTGCTCAGGCCGCGTTTCGAGCGCCCGGACGGGACCCGCTGCGTTCTGCATCTGCGGCTCGGTACTCATCAGCGTTTTCCCTCAGACTGCGCGGTCGATGGCGTCGAGGCGGGCCCGGGGCCGCGAGCGTCGCCCTCGGGACCGCCTCCCAATCCCTGGTGAATGGCCTGCGCTATTTGTGACCCGATCGCCTGCGGGGGGGCGTCGTGTGGCACGTCGAACGCGCCTGCATCCAGGCGGTAGAGGACGGCATCTCCGCCGCCCGCTAAACGGTGTAGCCACGGAGCGGGCGCGTTGCCCCCGCGAAACAGGCGCGCCAGCTCGCGCTCCACCGTGGCGGCGATTTCGTAGCGGTCCGCGGCGGTGAAGCCGTGCAAAACCAGCTCGTCGATGTGCAGGTCCAGGCCCGGGGCTCCGGCGCGGGCTGCGGGCTTTTTTGGCGGAACTGCGGTCATCTCACACCCACCCCGCGATCTCAGCATCGGTCAGCGGCCGCTCCAGCTTGGCGTATTCCGCCCGCGCTGCGTGCAACAAATGCGCCATGGTGACCGGCCGCTCCTCGTCCGCGGCGAGGAACGCCGTGCCCATCGCAATGTTCCGGATATTGCCGCCAGCCACGTTCAGCCGCGCGAGTCTGTCCACATCCAACCCTTCGGTCGGTGTGGGCGAGGGGAAAATGCGCCGCCAGATTTCCGCGCGCTCCGCCATGTCGGGGAAGGGGAACTGCACCACGAAGCGGATGCGCCGTGCAAAGGCAGGGTCGAGCGCCTGCTTCATATTGGTCGTCAGGATCGCCAGCCCCCTGTAGCCTTCCATCCGCTGGAGCAAGTAACTGACCTCGATATTGGCGTAGCGGTCGTGGCTGTCCTTCACCTCGCTGCGCTTCCCGAACAGCGAGTCTGCCTCGTCGAACAGGAGCACCGCACCCGCCGTCTCTGCAGCGTCGAACACCCTCCGAAGGTTCTTTTCGGTCTCGCCGATGTACTTGCTCACCACCTGGCTCAGGTCGATGCGGTAGAGGTCAAGGTGCAACTCATTCGCCAGGATCTCGCCGGCCAGGGTCTTGCCCGTTCCGCTCGGACCGGCGAACAATGCGCTGATCCCGAGGCCCCGACTGCTCTTGGCCGCGAAACCCCACCGATCGTAAACCTGCACGCGCTGCCGGACATGGGTCACGATCTCCTGCAGGATCTGTTTCTGCGGCGCGGGCAGAACGAGGTCGTCCCACGTCGCATTGGTCTCGTTGCGCTGTGCCAAGTCGTCGAGCCGGGCGCGGGCTTGCCCCCTGCACGTGTCCCACAACAACTTGGCCGCGGCTTCGGAGCCGTGGTCCGCTTCGCGGGTGGCGAACGAATTCGCTGCTGCGGCCGCGCTGGCGATGGCGGCATAACCCATGTTGAACTGGTTCACCAGCCGGTCGATCTGCTCGTGCAGCTCACGCTCGACTGCCAAGCCGTGGTCGTTCGAAGTCCGTGCCTTCAGCTGCTCGGCCAGGGGCGCGAGGGACTGGCGCCAGAGGGCGGCCTGTTCGCTTCCAGTCGGCTTGCGGATGTCGAAGCGCGGGAGCGTGCGTCCTGGCAGACGTAAGGGCTCGCGCCCGGCCAGCAACAGTACGCCTTGGCTCCGGTCGACAAAGGCCGCGACCGCACCGGCCGTTCCGGCCCCGTCCGTGTCGTCGATCGTGACTAGGAGGCCGCACCCCGTCAGTGCGGCCTCGCGCTCCCAGATCCTCAGGAACTGCTCACGCTCGGCGGCATTGGCAGGGATATCGCGACCGCGCACAAGACGAAGGTTCAACCCCTGAAGCGCACATGCGGCGGCGGCCGCATCTACCAGGCCCGCGTCTTCCTCTCCGACCAGTTGCACCGTGGGCCACGGCCCGTCGCCGGACGCGGACCACAGCGCGTCGATCCGTTTGGCCGGCTCGCGGAGCCCGACGGGAAACTCGACCGTGACGCGATAGGGACGCGTAACGCCGAGAAGCCGCTCATCCGTGTAGCCCACGCCGGCCAGGTAGTGGAGAATGCGTTCGTCGATGCGCAACGGGGCCGTCACCAGCGCGTCGCCTGGTCCCAACTCGATCATCTTCCAATAGCGGAGTGGCGCGGCGGGCGTCAGTGCGCTCCAATGGGCGCCGGGCAGGACGGCAAGGGACAGGCTGAAGGTGACCCCCGGGCGCCCGCCCGCCTCGCGGCAGAGCGCGGCGAGGCCCGCGTCCAACTCGACGCCCGCGCACAGGAGCAGCAGGTCGGTCTCGAACTGCGAGAGCCTAAAGAGCGAGGCCAGGCGCTCCACAGCGGGCGGATCGGGCGATTCTTCGGCCAAGGTCGGTGCGAGCGCGCTGGTCTCACCCATGCTCGTGTCGAGTGAGTCCCCGTCGATCGAGCTCGTTGCGGGTGCACCCTCGAGCGCTCCCGATTCGTCGGTCTCGGCCGCTCTGCGTCGATCCGGGCTCGCTTCCGCCTCCGTCGCCGGGACCCGGCCGAGATGACGTTCCAGCGCGGCGCGCACGCGATCCAGCTCCGCCATCAAGTGGTCCTGGTTCTGCGCGGTCCAGTCGCTCTCAAAGGCCATGCTCATGGGATCCTCCCGACGGGCGCAACGGGCGCCCCGTTCTGATCCAGCGTCAACTGGCTGTCCGCACCGTCGATTCGCACACGGAACAGGTAGTCGCCTGCGGTCACGCCGCTGATGTTGAACGTGAGTTGCAAGGTATCCGCGGTTCTGTCCTCGGCCCTGAACGTGTAGGCGACGCCCTGGGCAGTCAGCATCTCGAGCAGGGCCGTCTGTCGTGGCAGCACGGCGGGCGAGACGTCGACCCGGAGCGTGGCCGACCTCGGCGTCAGGCCTGTGCCTTGAACATTCGAGATTGCGATGTCGTAGTTGTTGTTCGTCCGGGTGATGACGGGCTGGAGAACGAAGCTTCCCGGGTTCGATCCAAAGGCCATGTGCTCCACACCCGGCGCACCTATCGACACGCCGTGACGCACCTGGACGCCGTGCGGCCCTGCCGCAAGGGTGGCTGGCAGCGTGAGCGCAATGCGGTCCCCGCGCACCTCTGTTGTGGGAACTGCCGCGCCGTCGATCTCCACGCGCGTCACTGCCTCCCGCAGATTCAGACCCTCGATCACCACCGCAGCGCCTGGCGTGATCGGGCCAGTCTCGCCGGTTTGCGTCACCACGCCCCGGATGTACGGCCGGCGCAGCGGGACCGTGGCGAAAGCGAAGTCGCGAACGGGCAGCGCGGGCTGCGGAGTAACCCGGCGTTCCACGAGCACGACCGAAGCCCGGTAGGTTACCGACAGGGTGTACCTGACCTGGAGGAAGACTGACCACAGCCGCGAGAGTTCCTCCAGCGTCATGCCGAGCGGCGTAAACCTGACGAGATCGACCTGCTCCGCAAGATCCGAGTTTGTCAGGAATGCGTTGTTGGCCACGGCGGAATCGATCTCGGACCTGGGCAAGATCGGCTGCGAGTGGAGGAAAGCCACCGTGCTGCCCAGCAGCCGCTGCGCCTCGAGTGTCTCCTCGGCGCCATAGAAGCTCAGCAGGTAGTGCAGGTCGAGCGCCGCCACGGGCCGCTGCGCCAGTTGGCCGTCCTGCCGGCGGCTGGGAAGGTCCTCGTTGCGCCATTGTGGATTCGGATTTACCTGGTACAGGAAAATGTTGGTGCCATGGTCGGGTGTTGCGGCGCCCTGCCCTTCGCCCGGGCGGACGGCCGTAACCGTTGCGCCCGAGACGTCGGCCTGGAGCGCGGTCTGCAGCACGCGCCGCAGCGTGGCGGTGACGGTCGCCACGGCACTAAAATTGCTCATGAGCCCCCCTCGCGCTGCCTGAGGTAATCGTCCAACGTCGTTGAGGGACCGGGCAACGGTCGCGACACCGGCGCGGACGTAGCGGGGGGAGCCGGATAGACCGCCCGCACTTCAACGCGCCCGATGGTGACCTGTACCCTCGGTACGTCGGGCGCAGGGGATCCCTCGGCCCTTGCCGCCGCGCGAGAAATTCCGCGCGGCCGGGTGTCCCCTTTCGGACGCTCCCCAGCCCCCGTCCCATCTGCGCTGGCTTCGAAGCGCGGACGGATTCCCGGGCTTGCTGCCAACTGGTCGATCCCGCGCGGTCCAGTATCCGGGCGCAAGGTGCCGTCGTGGCGGGGATCGAGGCGCGGGGCGATATTCGTGCCCTGGGTGCCCCCGATCGCATTGGGGTCACCGCCCTTGGCTCCGGCGACCCCGGCATGGTCCGTCCGTGCCCGTCCTTCTCGCGGGCCTGTAGCCTCGCCTTCATGCGCTAGCCTGGCGAGCACCCGTTTTGCGGCTCGATCTGTCACTCGCTCCGTGAAGGCGCCCTCAGAGCCAGACGATCGGCGCGGTTCATCGACTCCCTGCCCAACCTGCGTGCGCTCGGGCACTGTTGACCCTCGATCGCCTTTGTTCTCCGGCGTTCGGGATTCGCCCTCGGATGTGTCGCGGCTCTTGCCCCATTCTGGACCGGTCAGCTTATGGGCTCGCGAAACGGTCGGCCTGTCGGCCAACGGGGCGTCAGCTGCCACTTGGCCCTGCTCGGCGCCCGCGTCCGAGTGTACGCGGCCGCGGCTTTCACGCTGCGCCTCCGAGTCCCACCCCGCTTCGGCCTCGAGCGAAGGCGCCGCGGCGCTTGCTTCGTCCGCCGGTGAGCGTTCGTAGCGCGTCGGCAACCGCGGCCGGACGCCGCTTGTGCCAGCACCGGCTCCGACTTCGTCCGGTCGCCCGCGGGGCGGGCTTGCCCCCGGACCGCTGCCGTCGCTTCGCGTCGCACCGGACAGTTCGCGCGCACTGGGCTCCCCCGCAGCGGGTGCTCTAACGGTTCTCTCGACCAGTCGCCCAAGAAAGCTGCTCATTGGCACACACTCACTCGCTGATCAGGTCCAGGTAGTGCCGCCGCCGCGACGCGCTGAGGGCCAGGATGTCTCGTTCGCTCCAGCCATAGGCGGCCGCAAGGACGTGAACCTCCCTTAACACCCCGGCGGCCCACGCATCGATCTCTCGCCAAAAAAAGCCCACGATGTCGAACTGCGACTGCCAGCGCATGCCACACGTCGGACAGTTCAGCGCCAGCTCGATCTCCGCCTGCGGATCGCACTCGGCCGCCGTTCGCCCCAGCGCTGCTTCCAGGGCTTCCCACGCCTGTCCCGCCGCATCGAGTGCCCCCGACCCTTGCCCGGCGTCCGGCCCAGCGGTAGCGCCTTCCCCGAGCCGTTCGGCGCCGACCACGCATCGCCTCAACAACCAGTGCCCAGCTGCATCGTGTCCGTTTCGTCCAAGTTCTGCAAGGTCGCCGGCCGTGGGCAGCCGGTACCGGATCTTGTACCCCTCTGCCTCGAGCACGAAGACCCGTTCTTTGCTTCGCTCGTCAGGCACGGGCAAAACGTCCGCTCCATCCAAGCCTGACTGAACGATGCTCGAGACGGGAAAATCCATCTCCAGCGACTCGCCGCATTGCGGGCAGTCGACCAACGCCGAGAGGCTGGGCCCAAAGAGACGCTCGCGCAGGGCGAGCAGGGCCGCGTCGCGCTGGCCCACCGCCCAGCAGGCCAGCGTTTCACGTGTCGCGGGTGACTCCGCCACCTCCAGCAGATGCAGGCCCCGCTCGCCGGGGGATGCGTGTCGTCCTAGCTCCCAGGCGTCAAGCAGCGCGGCCGCAGACACGCTCTTAGGCGTCCTCATACCCCCACCTCACCTTCAGACAACACATTCCCGGACGGTCAAACTTGACTCATCCCGCAGGCTCGATGAACGTCGGCTCGCTCGGCTCTACGACCTCGTAATCGCGTTCCCAGCCCTCGGACTCCAGCTTGATGTTCTGAATCAGGACGGCATTTGCGTTCGCGTCGAGGTCGGCTTCGGCCTGGAACTCTGACACCCAGCATCTGTAGACCTTGTATGCCAGCGCCAGCTGCCCGGCCTCGTTGTACACCTCGATGATGACGTCTTTGCGGAAATCCTTGAGCGAAACCTCAGCGCCCAGCCCGTTGCCGAAGTTCCATACCTTGTTTGCCCACCGCTCGAACTCCACGTCGTGCGTTACGCCGCGTTCAAGCGTGATCGCCTCGTACTCGGTCCGGCCGGGCGACTTGCGGCTGCTCGACGGGTCTCCACCCTCGCGGTGGCGCACCACTTCTGTGGTGCGCTTGAGCGCGCTGACCTTGCTCACCCCTGCCACGAAGCGGCCGTCCCACTTCACGCGGAACTTGAAGTTCTTGTACGGATCAAAGCGCGTCGGATTGACCGAAAACTGAGCCATGCGTCATGCCTCCTAAACCTGTACCTGGCCAGCCATCTGCTGGAGCTGGATGATCACGAACTCCGCGGGCTTGAGCGGCGCGAAGCCGACGATGATGTTGACGATGCCCAGGTTCACGTCCGCCTGCGTAGTCGTCTCGCTGTCGCACTTCACCAGGTACGCCGCGCGCGGTGTCGTCCCCGCAAACGCGCCCTGCCGGAACAGCCCCTGCATGAATGAGCCGACATTCAACCGGATCTGCGCCCACAGCGGCTCGTCGTTGGGCTCGAAGACCACCCATTTCAGGCCCTGGTACAAGCTTTCCTCGATGAACAGCGCAGTCCGCCGCACCGGCACATACTTCCACTCGCTTCCCTGCTGGTCCGAGCCCTCCAACGTCCGCGCGCCCCACACCACGTTCCCGTAGATCGGGAAGCTGCGCAGCACGTTCACGCCGATCGGGTTCAGGCTGCCCGTCTCCAGATCCGTGAGCTTGACAGGCAGCGACGCGTTGCGCAGGCCCGCATCAATCCCCGCAGGCGCTTTCCACACGCCGCGCTCCGCGTCGGTACGCGCGTAGATCCCCGCGATCGTCCCGCTTGGGCCGACCGAGCGCAGCTCGTTCCCCCGCAAAGGATCAGGGACCTGCAGCCGAGGGAAGTAGACCGCCCCGTAGTTTGTCTGCGGCTTTTCGCTCCCACTGGCCCATGTCACCATCTGGGAGAGCGCCTTGGCGCTTTCCGGAATGTCCACCAACAGAAAGGCCCGCTTGTCCTCGCACAGGGCGGCGGCGGCGGCCCACACGGTCTGCATGCTGGTCTTGTTCAGGTTGGCAGCCGCCGGTATACAGAGCAGGTTGAACACATTTGGCGCAATCCGTTCCAACTCGTAGATCCCCCGATTGAGTGCCTCGGATCCAGGGGCACTGTTCAGGCCAAGCAGCGCCGCTGCGCCCGACGAATCCCGCCACTTATCCTCGTCTGGCATCGTCCCGTTTTTGCCTTTGTTAGATTTAACTTCGCCCCACGCGGCCTGCGCCGGATGGACTTCATCCCCCTCCTGGTATCCGCCCTGGCCCAGGCTGAGCCAGTACGCCCGGCCCGGGTCGCCCACGATGTCGCTGCCGGTCGGGCTGGGCAGAGCGCCACCACCGGTGTACGTTACTTCGACAAGACGGGAGTCCCTGTTAACCACTGTCTCGACAAAGCGCGAGCTCGTCGCATCTTTGTTCAGGTTGCGGAATGTCTCCGAACCCACGACCACGCGCTTGCCGCCGACCAGTGCAACCTCGCGCACGACCATGTTGAATGCGGTTGGCGAGCCCTTAGTGAGCGGCACGCCCTTATAATCGATAGCCACCTGCAGGTTGTTGGCCCAGTCGCCTTCGCTGCTCGCCGTCAGCGTGAGGATGTCGCGGCCTGTACCCCCACCCGACGCGCCGACGCCTGACATGCCGGAATAGACCTGCGCGCCCGACAGGACGCGCTCGGCGGGTTCGGCATTCGCCGCGGCCACCCGGACGATCCAGGCAACCCGGCCGCCGTTCAGATAATACTGCTGGATGGCGTAGCTGGCTTCGCTGTTCAGGTCGAGGCCGCCGAATTCGCGCTCGAAGTCCGACCAGCTCGTAATTCTGACTGCCTGGTCAATCGGACCGCGAGGGAAGTAGTCGACAAACGCAGTGTCGGATGTACTGGCCCCGGCAATTGGCCGTACGCCGCTCGGGATCTCCTGAACATAGACCCCTGGATACAGATATGGTCCGGGCATGGACCCCTCCTAAGGAAGTAAACATCAAAATCGTCGTTGAATCGTCCCGTTGCGCCAGGCACCGCCGTGCACATGACTTCTCATGCCATCACCGTTCGCCAGAGGGCCAGGTGATGCGCTGCGATCTGTTGCCAGCTGAGCTCAGCACAGTAAGCCTGCGCGGCGCCGGCAAGCTCCGCTCGCCGCGCCGGGCTATCGAGAACCTCTTGCAGGCCCGCGGGCAGGATTTTCGGCCGGTATACCGGATCAACGGTCGCGGTGAAGAGCGTTGAGCGCAGGTCCCTGCCACCCGTCCGTCCGACGCGCGAGCCTGGTTCGCACGCGTCGGTCGAGCCGTGCGCACGGGCCGGGGCGCTTCGATCGATCGCCACAACGGGCAGGCCGCTGGCAAGTGCGATGCTCTCCAGTTGGCCCGTCGCGCCGGCATCACGGATGCACAGGACGACATCGGCTCTCGAATTGAGCCACGCGACCAGCGCTTCGCCGTCGTCCGCCAAGGCGGACGACGGCAGGGGCACCGCGAGCCATGACGCGTTCAGGCTATTTGCCAGTTCGCTCATCTCAGTGTGCACATCAGCGCTGGCTTGAGGGGCGATGACGGCGATTACCCGCCCGCCACGGCTGCGATCCGACGGCCGCCACCTGGGGCACCCGGGGGGAAGGATCTCGACCCGCTTGAATGGCCAGAGCCCGCTCAGCCCCAACGCCGTTTCTGCGTCGAGCGCAACCAGCACGTCGGCCAATTGTTCCCATGCGTGCGCCCGGCCGTCTGTGCTCCGGCCGTGTTCGGTGATGATGACGGCCATGCCGTTCTGCCTGGCCGCCTGGACCTGCTGCGTCAGCGCCTCGTCGGCGACCGATCCCGGCGATACGTGTACATGGAGGATCGGGCTGCGCCAAGCTGACCCACTCGCGAGGGACGCTGCCGCCATGGGAGGACTCGCGTAGAACCGCGCCTGAGAGACGTTTCGCGCGACATTCTGAGCATAGTGTTCCACGGCTCGGCCGTAGGAGTCCTCCAGCCGGACGGCGGAGGCGCCGTCCTCTACCTCACCCCCGACAGCCGCCCAGAGGGCGTAAGTCCTCCGCAGGGGACTAGGCGTTCGCGCATGGCGCTCGATGGCGGCCAGCGTGGCTGGCCCCATCTCCCAGACGTTGCGGTTGGCGTGCGCCCATGCCGACGCGCGGCGGCCCATTTCTCGGGCCTCTGCCCGGTGGTGCGCGACCCAGCGCAACTGCCGCGCGGCATCCTCGACGTCGGGCAGGGCGCGCACACCGGCCGGGCCGAATGCGGGGGAATCCACCTGCTCCCAACTGGCCACCTTCACCGGCAGCACGAGCATGCGCTCGTCCCGTTCCACGGCTCCTTGATTGTTTACCGAGCCAGCCGCCCGCACTGCGACGACGTCGGCCTGCGCCTCGGCGTCCAAGGCCACCACGGGCAGCCCGGTAGCCATCCCCTCGATGACCGGTAGCCCGAACCCCTCATTCCCAAGCGCCAGCAGGATATCGGCCTGGCGATACCAGTGGAGGATGCCCCGCGTCGTCTCATTGCAGTCGACCACCTGGATGCGGGGATCCTCGGCCGCGAAGCGCTCGATCTGGAAGCGTGCCTTCAGGATGAGGCGAGCATCCGGATCATCCGCGAATGCCATCTGCCACGCCGCAACGGCCTGCTGGTAGTTCTTGCGGGGGGCCAGCACGCCGACGATCAAAGTGGTCACGCCTTTTCGCTCTGGCCGGTCCACGTATGGATACACATCGGGATCGATGCCCTCGTAAGCCACCTCGACAGGTACGCGCACGCCGGAATCCCGGAAAACCCGAGCGGCGAAATCTGACGGGACGATCACTGCGCGCGCCTTGTTCAGCCGGCTGGGCCAGTCCCTGGGTAACTGGCTCGTCTCCCATACCGTCTTGATGAACAAGTCCTGCGCTGATCCGAAGCGGGCCAGGTCCTCGCCCCACCAGGCATGCGCCAGCACCACTCCCTGGGGGTCTGGCCGAGACCGCTTGAGCAACTCCTGAAACTCAGGCGAGGCAGCGGCAGCATCGATGTGGAATGGGGCCACGTGTACCTCCGCCCCTGCGCGCTCCATGCCCAGGGCCAGGTACTCGGCCATGCTCCCGTAGCCGTCGTAGACCATAAAAGTGGCAGCCAGAGTAATGGGCACCACTTCCGTGTGCCGCATGCCCCGGGCCGACCGGCTGGCAGCCCGCCGGGCAGAGGGTCGCTTACCCTCTGCAGCGGAGTAGAAAGAAAGGTCCGGCCCAAGGACCCGCTCCAGTTCAGCGAAGTCGCGCGGCTCCCAGCACGGATTGGCAGGATTCACAGAGCCGGTGTTGCTTCCATGTAGGATGACGGCTGCGAACTGCGGGTCCTCTTGGACGATAAACCCGTCGCCCCGCGTGAGGTGGACGAACTGGGAACCACCGGGCCGCTCGGCGTCAGGGAAGCGGTGCGCTTCCCAGTAATCGCGGCGATAGACCAGGGTGCCCGGTTGAAGTGATGAAGACCTGCCCTCGGAGCAGTGCTGCCAGAGCCGCCCGGTGAGGGGCTGGTAGTGCAGCATCCCCGCGAGGCCGGTGGCCCGCGCTCCATATTCCTTCAGATAACGAAGCTGCGCCGTCAGGCGGTTGGGGCTATACCAAGCATCGTCGTCCCAATGAACAATGAACTCACCCTCAGCAACCTCGCAGCCGAGGGTGAATTTGCTGCCCGCTGCGGCCGGCCCATTCCGAATGTATCGGATGCGTGAATCGCAGGGGATTAAGTCCTCGACGGTGTCTACACCGTCATCAACAACGATCAGCTCTCTTGATGGGTAGTCCTGCCGGAGAAAGTACCAGATAGCCTGGCTCACGAAGCGGCGCCGGTCGCGTGTCGGCATGATGCAACTCAAGGTAGGCTGAGCGGACATCTTTGTGCGCCTTCGGTTTAGTCGATGAATGCTGCTGGTTTAGCGGGCGTAATGAGAATTACTCAGAAGAAATCTTGCGTTTATCGCCTTGCTAATAAACGCCGTGATGTGCGTGCGGCTAAGCGCGCAGGCTTCCGTGCGAATTTATGAGTAATCGTGCGATCTGGGTCTCCCGTCTAGTCAAGCCAGCTTCTCAGAATGTCGTGTGCCTCTTTTAGGAGATGAGTTGCCGCACCTCCCGCTAGGGCGAAAGCGGCGCCTTGGCCTTGTTCACCACCAAACGTCCAGAGCCACCATCCGATCGCTAGAACAGAGGCAGTTGTGACGAGCACTAAGGCTGGCGCGCCGTATTTCTGCAACGCTGGTGCCGAAAGCTTGGGAACGGGATCGTTTGGTGGAATCGGACTACCTCCTCGACCTAAACAATGATTATCCGCATCATAGGAAGCGATGCGTTACTGGCGCGTTATCGGATCAAGTAGGCCCGATGCGACTCTCTGGAACATGAAACTGCACGCTTTGGGACAGATGACACAGCTTGTTGTAACTCCCACGGAGGTTGTGAACGCGCTGGGTGGGTGAGTGGCCTTTGATGCCGCCGTGGGGTCGAGTGATTGTAGTCGCCTCCGATGCCAACGTCGTCGTCGTTTTGAACAAGATCATCCGGCACTAACACGCCCGCGTCATCCGCGATGACGGCTGAGATCACCCGCGGCCCAACAGTCGGGTCCGTCCCCTCACGATAAGGCCGTTCACCTGTGACAGATGCTCAAGAACAGCCAGCAGACACCGGGCCAGCCGACCCAAGGGCAGGATCTGCAGCCATGCGCAGCCACGGCCCCTTGCCCTGGCTGCGGCACGGACTGCATGCGCCACGGACGGTCCCCGATTTCGGCAACAAACCCAAGGTCGACACCCTGCCCTACCGGTCACCGCCACGCTTTTGCTGCTCTTCGCCCAGCCCATCGTGAACATCGCTGTCGTAAAAAGCACCGACGTGAGCATCCCGCCAAGCGGCCACCGTAGCTGCCTGAGCGAAGGAGACCCCGCGCCTGTCCCGGAGCCCTTCGCAATGCTGCTCAAACAACACCGCCCAGAGCCGGACGCGCTTCGGGAGCATTTCCCACGTGTGGCGTGCACCCCATGTCGCGAGCCTATTGCCCGGCCCCTGTGGATCATCACGGAAAATTTGATGGAGTCGTCGGCGACCAAAGTTTACGTTCCCGAAGACAATGGATACGATCCCGTCGCGGTCTCTAGCATAACGCGCGGCTTCAACGACAATTTCGCTTGAGGTCACCGGGAAAAAATGCTACGAAGGTTGGGCGTGAGTAGCTATTGGTTAGGCCCTGCGCATCGCGGACCGGGCGCACGTACTCAGGGCGGCCATGCTCGGGCTGGACGACGTAGAACCTAAGTCATCGGCCGTGCCTTCAACCCGAAAGTCATTCATGTCGGTCAACCGCAAAGTGTCGGCAGAGGAACTCGCGGAGCAACCGGCTCTG
>NZ_JBFTRB010000028.1:0-27179 GCF_056399305.1 Arthrobacter sp. 01N444 | reverse complement strand
CGGATAGGAGGACAGGGCGTGCCCTTCCTTGGACTTCTCCTGGCGGAACCCGTCCAGGTCCTCCTCGGAGAGCCGGCCTTCCATGAAGGCGCGGGCGTACATGCCGGGGGAGGCGTGGCCCTGGAAGAAGACCTGGTCGCCGCCGCCGGGGTGGTCCTTGCCGCGGAAGAAGTGGTTGAAGCCGACCTCGTACAGGGTCGCGGCGCCGGCGTAGGTGGAGATGTGGCCGCCGACGCCGATGTCCGCCCGCTGTGCCCGGTGCACCATCACGGCGGCATTCCAGCGCAGCCAGGCACGGTATTTGCGTTCGATCTCTTCGTCGCCAGGGAATGCCGCTTCCTGGTCGACCGGGATGGTGTTGACGTAGTCCGTGGTGGTGACCATCGGAACACCCACGCTCTGCGCGCCGGCCCGCTGGAGCAGGCTTCGCATAATGTACTGGGCACGTTCGGTGCCCTGTTCCTGAATCAGGGTATCCAGGGACTCCAGCCATTCGGCGGTCTCTTCCGGATCACGATCAGGCAGCTGGTTTGTCAACCCGCTGAGGATATGGGAGGTATCTTCTCCTGCAGCCACGTCCAACCTCTCTTTGAGCGCATCTATCGGCACCCTCAGCTCCGGGCAGGGTGACTGCCTGGCGTGAACGCGACGTGTGCGACATATCGGTTACATCAGCCCGGTCGTATGCGCCGGGCAAGGTCCAATCACGGTACGCCTGCCTGTATTAGCCGGGCGGTTGCCCGCGCAGGCGTAGTCGTCATCAGCCACTCTAGCCGTGCGGGCTGATGGATGCGTAGCCGCCCTATGGACCCGTCCCCGTATTTCACGGGCATACTGGTTGTGTGACGAAGCGCTGCCCCGCAGCCTCCGGATCGGCCTGTGTGACGCAGAATATGGCGGATCGCGGTACCAACAGCTTGAAGCGAGAGCCCAAAGGGTGTTGGCTTGGAGTAATGGAAATCACTAGTGCCATTGAAAACATGAAGCAATTCAAAAAGCATAGGAGCAACACGTGAGCGAGGCCGACGCCGCCACTTCGGTAAATGTGGCGGAGAAACTGGGTTTCAAAGACGGGGACCTGATTCAGGAATTCGGTTATGACGACGATGTCGACTTCGACTTGCGGGACGATATCGAAGATCTCACGGGCTCTGAGCTTCTCGATGAGGACGATCACGAGGTGGTCGATGCCGCCATTCTCTGGTGGCGGGCAGGTGACGGAGACCTTGTGGACACGCTGGTCGATTCGCTGACCACTCTCACCGAGGGCGGCGTTGTCTGGGTCCTGACTCCCAAGTCCGGCCGGGACGGCTACGTCTCGCCCGCGGACATCCAGGATGCCGCGCCCACCGCAGGGCTCCACTACACCACCTCCGCCGGCGTCTCGAAGGACTGGAGCGCCACCCGGTTGGTCACGCGGAAGAACAAGTGACCCAAGCGGTCCAGCACGAGGCCTCCGGGCCGGGCTCCGCCGTGAGCCCCGTTCCCGGTGCCGTTCCCGGCGTCGGCGATGCCGCGCCGGATTTCGAGCTCGCCAATCAATTCGGCGAACCGGTGCGCCTCTCAGACTTCCGCGGCCGCAACGTCGCCATAGTCTTCTACCCGTTTGCCTTCTCCGGGATCTGCACCGGGGAACTGTGCGAAATCCGGGACAACCTGGCACTGTTCGAGGATGCCGACGCCGCCGTGCTGGCAGTCTCGGTGGACAGCAAATTCGCCCAGCGTGCCTATGCCGAAAAGGAAGGCTACGGCTTCGATCTGCTGGCAGACTTCTGGCCGCACGGGGCCGTGGCCTCGGCTTACGGCGTGTTCGACCCTGATAGCGGCATGGCGCTGCGCGGCACCTTCATCATCGACGCGGCGGGAATCGTCCGCTACGTCGTGGTGAATCCGCGCGGCCAGGCCCGGGACTTCGCCGAATACCGGGCGGCCCTCGCGGGACTCGGCGGGAGCTGATCCGGTGAGGCAGCGGCGGCCAGGAATCGGCATGACCGGGTTTGCCAGCCTCCCGCCGGTCACGGCCGCCGGGAGCGCCGCGGAACTCCAGCGCACCGAGCTGGAGGCCCTGCAGGACATCCACGGCCTCCTGTCCGGGGAGCAGTTCGCCGTGCTGACGGGTGCCGGCCTGAGTACGGATTCAGGCATCCCGGACTACCGCGGGCCCGGCGCCGCACCGCGGACCCCCATGACCTACCAGGAATTCATCGGCGAGCCGGGAAACCGGCAGCGCTACTGGGCCCGCAACCACATCGGCTGGTCACATCTGCGCAGGGCGGATCCGAACGATGGCCATGCCGCTGTAGCCCGGCTGGAGCAGCGGGGGCTTCTCACCGGCCTCATCACCCAAAACGTGGACCGGCTCCACGAGGACGCCGGCAGCGTCAACGTCGTGGACCTGCACGGCCGGTTCGACCGGGTAGTGTGCCTGGACTGCCACCGGCGGTTCAGCCGCCGGATGCTGGCCGGTGTCCTGGAAGAACTCAACCCCGGGTTCCTGGAACGGGCGCAGGCGGCCGGGGTGGTTGAAATGGCACCGGACGCCGATGCCGCCGTCGAGGACGCCGAACTGATTGGATCGTTCATCGTCGCCCGCTGTCCGGCCTGCGGCGGCACCCTGAAACCGGACTTCGTGTACTTCGGGGAAAACGTGCCCAAGGACCGGGTGGAGCGCTCGTATGCCATGGTCGACGCCGCCCGGGCGCTCCTGGTGGCCGGCTCGTCGCTGACCGTGATGAGCGGCCTGCGTTTTGTCCGCCACGCGGCGAAGCAGGGCAAAGCCGTGGTCATTATCAACAGGGGACCGACCCGCGGCGACGGCCTCGCCACCATCAAGCTGGAGGCAGGCGTCAGCGGGGCCTTGACCTGGCTCGCCGCCGAGCTGCCGCCCCTGTAGCGACGGCCGGGCCGATTGGCGCTTGGCCGGTGACATCCGGTACAGTAGCTGTTCGTTGGTTGAAGCGCTGAGGCGCGGAAACCGCGGTTTGGGTCTTTAGCTCAGCTGGTAGAGCGCCACGTTTACACCGTGGATGTCATCGGTTCGATCCCGGTAGGACCCACCACAGAAAACCCCGTCTTTCCGGACCACACGGTCCGGAAGGGCGGGGTTTTGTGCGTCCCGGCGGGGGATGCTGCACGCCCCGAAAATGTCAGGGCTTCGCCCTACTGTGACGGGCATGGAACACGTGATGGTGAAAACAGGCCCGGACGGGCGGCCACTGGCGGTAGTGCGCGGGGGCAGGGAATGGTTGATCGGCGCCGAGCCCGTGCGTTGGTTCGAGCGGGTCAGCTGGTGGGAGGCCGAGCGCCGGATGCCCAAGGGCCTGAGCCGCGTGGATGTCGAGGTCTGGCAGGTCCAGGCGAGGCTCGGCCGCAACCGCGGATCTGCCCTGACCACCATGGAACTGATCCGGGACGGCCTCGGTGGGGGCTGGCGGCTGCGGGGGGCCGTTGCGGACGCCGCGTAGGCCGCCTGCGCGGGCAACAATCGCCCGGCCCGGCCCGCTCAAAAGGGGACCCCGGACCCTGGTATCACCCGGGCATTGGAAAAGCCTTCCACCGCGACTATTGGGGGATGCCGCGGTGGAAGGCTTGTAATGAATATACCGTGAACGCTTGGAAATGTGAAACACCGGCGGCGTTTCTGCGCGCCAGAATTACGCCAGTCGATGGCCTAATCGCGGGCCCCGGGAGTCCGCCGCCTAGGATGTTTTCATGACCGCCACGAGTGCCCGCCGAATCGCCAGAGTCCGCCCGCTTTCCCCGGCTGCCGGGGGAGAATACTTCTTCGTCGCCAACGACGCAGCGGACTTTGGCAGTGCGGCGGGCAGGGTGTGGACGGTGACACCCTCTCCGTTCCCGGGTTCTGCCGCCAATGCCGGCAGCCTGCCCCGCAGTGGTTGGGAGGTCGGCGCGACAGTGGAGGAAGCGTCGTTCACGTTCCTCGCGCCCTGTGTCCCGGCCAACGTCCTGGGCATGGCGCACAATACCGGTGCCGCCGGTCGCGGGCTTCCGCCGCAGGCCTTCCACAAGGCGTCCACCAGCGTGGTCGGCCCGGGGGACGCGGTTGAACTTCGGCCGGGCGTGGGCCGCGTCGAGCCGGAGGCCGAACTGACCCTCGTCATCGGGAACAGGGCCCGCGGACTGACGCCCGGCAACGCCATGGGCGCGGTCCTGGGCTACACCATAGGAAATGACGTCTCCGCCAGGAACCTGCAGGAATCCGATCAACTGTGGATCAGCGCCAAGAGCCAGGACACGTTCACGCCCGTGGGGCCCTGGATCGTCACGGATCTGAACGGTGACGACCTGGCGATCGGCATCAAGCACAACGGTCAGGAACTCCAGGCAGCCAGCTCCGCCGACCTTGGCTGGAAGGTCGAGGAAATCCTCACCTATCTCACATCCTTCATGACCCTTCACCCGGGTGACCTGGTGCTGACGGGATTCCCCGCCGAGTGTGCGCCGATCGTCCCCGGCGACACCGTCACGTGCCACATTGCCGGCATCGGCGAGCTGACGAACCCCGTGGTGTCTGCCGCCTAAGGGGCCGGCGGTCCCCGACGAGGCCCGCCGACGGGGAGCAATGGATGCACGGGCCCTGCCGGTCCCGGTTCAGGGCGCCAGACATTATGATGGTTAGTGTTCAGCTGACTGGACGGCATTCGAACGAGTGGCGCGGCGACTTGCGCGCGATACCTGAAGGAGAATCATGGCCGATTCCCGAGTTTCCCGACCCTCCGACGGATTGGGGAGCGCGTCACCCGCGCCGGCTGTCACCCGTGCCGCCGCCGTGCTGGAAGCCCTGGCGGCATCCGCGACCGGACGCCTCACGCTCAGTGATCTGTCCCGGGAACTGGGAATCCCGAAGTCCTCCACCTCCAACCTGCTGCTCGCGCTCGAGGAGGCGAGGCTGATCAGCCGCCAGGGCGCGGAGTTCACCCTCGGCCGGAAGTTGGTTGAGCTCGGTGCTGCCTACCTCAGCCGCCTCGACGAGGTCCAGGAGTTCTACCGCTTCTGTGAACAGGCCCCGACGCTCTCGGGAGAGACGGTCCGGATCGCCATGCTGGATGGAACAAATGTCATCTACCTGGCCCGCTACGAAGGGCACCCGGCGGTGCGCCTGACGTCCAATATCGGCGACAAGATGCCCGTGTCCCTCTGTGCCGTGGGCAAGGCCCTGATCGCGCGGCTGCATGACCACGACGTCGACGAGATGTTTCCCGACGACGCCACCCTTCCGGTCCTGACGCCGAAGTCGCTGCGCACGGGTGCCGAGCTCAAGGCGCAGCTCACGCTCATCCGGGAACAGGGGTATGCGTTCGAGGACGAGGAATCCACCACGGGCGTCGTGTGCCTGGCCGTCGCCGTCCCGACCCGGGGCGCACACGGGCCCAGCCTAGGCCTGTCGGTCACCGCGCTGAAGGCCACTTACTCGCAGGAGCAGGGCGCCCTGATGGTGAAGGAACTCCAGGACCTCGCCCGGTCCCTCGGCAATCCCATGGGCTAGGGGCCCGCGCCGCTGGGCGTTTCGGGACGCCCCGGAATAAAACTGATTATTCATTGGCTAGCCGATCACTATGCTGTACTCTGTTCAGCATAGTGATCGACTCCTTGGGGTTGCTCACACCCACCAGACCAACGGGGGTCTGGAGTGTTCTTGAGGGAGTGCTTGTGACAACTAGTACTAATACACCGCTCGCTGAAGCGGACGGCGCCGTCGTCGATCCGGAACAGCTGCGACGGGCAACGCTTGCCAGCTCTGTGGGCTCCGCGCTGGAGTACTACGACTTCTACATCTACGGGCTGGCCTCCGCCCTGATCTTCGGCCCGCTGTTTTTCAAGCCGCTCGGCGAGGACGGGGCCCTGATTGCGTCCTTCGCCACGTACGGTGTGGGCTTCGCGGCCCGGCCCTTCGGCGGGATGGTCTTCGGCTACATCGGCGACCGGTTCGGCCGCAAGATGGTCCTGATCCTCACCATCGGCCTGATGGGGACCGCCAGCTTCGCCATCGGCCTGCTGCCGACGTACGAACAGGCCGGCATGCTCGGCGCCGTTCTTCTGGTGACGCTGCGCATCCTGCAGGGACTGGGTGCCGGCGCTGAACAGGCGGGCGCCACCACGCTCATTTCCGAAGTCGCGCCGCGCCGCCGTCGTGGCTTCTTCGCGTCGCTCCCGTTCGTCGGCATCCAGCTGGGGACCCTGCTCGGCGCCGGAACGTTTGCGCTCATTGCCATGGCAGACAAGGCCGTCCTGGAGGGCTGGCTGTGGCGGGTGCCCTTCCTGGCCAGCGTGCTCCTGGTTGTGGTGGCCATCTTCATCCGGCTCCGTCTGAAGGAAACGCCCGTCTTCCAGGAACTGGAAAAGCACAAGAGCGTGGTCAAGAACCCCATCGGCCAGCTGTGGAAGCACTCGAAGAAGAACGTGCTGATCGGCATCGGCCTGCGGATGGGCGAAAACGGCAATTCCTCGATCTACTCCGCGCTGCTCATCGCGTTCCTGGCGGCCAAGGACGGCGTTTTTCCCGGCGACAAGTTCATCGGTCCGGTCGGCCTGCTCATCGCCGCGGGCTTCGCGGCCGTCATGGTGATCACCTTCGGTGCGCTGTCCGACAGGTTCGGCCGGGTGCCCGTCTACCGCTACGGCGCGCTGTTTCAGGCGCTCATCGCGCTGCCGGCGTTCTACCTGGTGACGCTGGGCAATGTCACGCTGGTCTGGATTGTCATGGTGGTCGGCATCGCCCTCGGCGTTCAGTCCATGCTCGGCCCGCAGTGCCCGCTGCTGCCTGAACTCTTCGGCTCGCAGTACCGCTTCACCGGCGTGGCCATGAGCCGGGAGCTCTCCGCCGTCCTGGCCGGCGGCCTGGTCCCGCTGGTCGGCGCCGCGCTGCTGGCCGCCACGGACCATTCCTGGCTGGTGCTCGCCATCTACTCGCTGGTCCTGGCGCTGATCTCGTTCGTCACCACCTTCTTCACGCCCGAGACGGTGGGACGCGACCTTCTCCTGACGGAGGATGCGCGCTAGGCGGGATCCGGGCTGCGGACCCTCCGTCCGCGCAGCACAGGCCGTGGCCCCTTCCACCCAGGAAGTGGCCACGGCCGTTTCTGCGCCACGGAATACCCGCGTCGACGGGCAAAATACCCGGCGCGTCCGAATACCGGCCTCGCAGGCACGGTTCGGCATCGCCGGGCGGAACCCGCCTCGCCCAACGCAAAGGGCGGCCCAACCGTTTCCGGTGGGCCGCCCTGTGTGCGCTGCGGCGCTGGTGCAGTGCGGAAGAGTGGACTCAGTAGAAGTGCACCGTGTCCACCAGGTGGGGGAGTTCGCCGCCGTCGAGGTAGGTCCGCAGGTTGCTGCAGAAGCGTTCGGTGATCAGCCGGTTTTCGGCGGCGCTGAGCGCCGAGGTGTGCGGGGACACCATCACCCTGGGGTGGTTCCACAGCGGGCTGTCCTGCGGCAGTGGCTCCACGGCGAAGACATCGAGGCAGGCATAGGAGACCTGGCCGTTGCCCAGGGCCTCCAGAAGCGCCTCTTCATCGACCACGGTGCCGCGGCCCACGTTGACGAAGACTGTTCCGGGCTTCATGGCGGCGAAGACGTCGCGGCTGAAGAGCTTCTCGGTGTACGGCGTGCCGGGCAGGGTATTGACGACGGCATCTGCGGTGCCCAGCAGGCCGGCGAGTCCGTCGTTGTCCGTGACCGTCTCGATCCCGTCGATGGCCTCCACGGTCCGCTTGGTCCCGCTGACGCTCATGCCCAGGGCGCGGGCGATCCGTGCGGTCTCGAGCCCGATCTCGCCGAGTCCGGTGACCACCAGGCGGGAGCCGTTGACCAGGCGGGTGGGGGTGCGGAGCTCGGGCCAGAGCTTGGCCGCCTGGTCGTGGGCCAGCTCGGCGCTGCGCTTGAAGCCGTTGAGGATGCCCAGGACGGCGAACTCGGCGAGCGGCAGGGCGTGCACCCCGGCCGAGGTGGTGACCCTGAACTTCTGCAGCGTCGCGGCGTCCAGCCCCGATGCCTTCACGGCACCGCCGGCGCCGGCCGCCATGGCATGGATCCACTCAAGCCGGGGATTGCTGCCTGCGATCCGGGCGAGGCCTGCCGGGCTTTCGTTGGGGAGCCCGTACAGGACCTGGGCCTTGTTGAGCATGTCCCAGTAGCGCTCTTCCTGCTCCGGCGTCCGGCGGAAGTCCGGGTCACCCGCATGGTCGGCGGGAAAACGTTCCGGCGGCAGGAGCTCGGGGTCGTAGAGGACGGTCACGGACGGATCTACGGCGCGGATGCGGTCCACCAGCTCTGCTTCGAGCGGGACGGCGATCGCGACGGTGGTTTTGGTCGTCATAGTGTTCATCATACTGAATGGAGGCTAGGATGCTGAACAGAATTCCAAGATTAACCACGACGAAGTGAGGCAACGCATGGAGATGGACCGCAGGGAGGCCGGGTTCGTCGGCCTCGGCCTGATGGGCGCGCCGATGGCCGCCAACCTCCTCACGGCGGGATGGACCGTCACGGCCTGGAACCGTTCGCCGGCGGCGCTGGACGCCTTCGAGACCCTGGGCGGCTCGCGCGTGGCCAGGGTCGAGGCGCTCCGCGACCAGCCCGTCATTGTCTTCATGCTGCCGGATCTGTCCGACATTGAGGATGCGAGTGCCGCGCTCCTGGCCGGCTGGACCGCCAGCCCGCCCGCGCCCGGAACCGCCGTCGTGGTGATGAGCAGCGTGTCGCCGGCCGGCGTGCGGTACTTCGGGGCACGGGTCGCGGAGGCGAGCGGGGGCAACGCCGTCGTCGTCGATGCGCCGGTCAGCGGCGGCACCAAAGGCGCGGCGGACGGCACCCTCGCCATCATGGCGGGCGCCAGCGACAGCGACTTCCGCCGGCTCCTGCCGCTCTTTGGCGCGATGGGCAGCACCGTGCGGCGGCTGGGACCGCTGGGATCGGGGTCGCTCGCCAAGGCGTGCAACCAGCTGATCGTGGGAACCACGACGGCGGCGCTCGCCGAGGCCGCGGAGCTCGCCGAACGCTCCGGCATGGAGGTGCCCGCCCTTTACGAGGTGCTCGCGGGCGGACTGGCGGGCAGCCGGGTCCTGGACATCGTGGGCCCACGGCTCGCCGCCAGGGACTACGAGCCCACCGGGCCCGCCAAGTTCATGCACAAGGACCTCTCCTTCGTGCTCGAGAGCGCCGCGGCCGCGGGTGCCGCAGTGCCGATGGCGGCCGCCGGCGCCGAGCTCTACGCTGCCCTGCTGCGCCAGGGGCTGGGGGACCGGGACCTCGCCGTCGTGCGGCAAACCATCGCCAATCTCAGCGACAACGCACGTGACAACCCCAGCGATAAGCCAACAGCCAACACAGCAGCAAAGACCAAATGAGGATCAGTGAACCATGAGTGGACTTTTTGACCTGACCGGGCGTGTGGCCCTGGTGACCGGTTCGAGCCGGGGGATCGGCAACGCCCTGGCCCGGGCCCTGGCCGACGCCGGCGCCACCGTGGTGCTCAACGGCATCAACCCCGAGCGGCTCAAGGCCGCCGAGGCCGCGATGGCCGCGGACTACGCGCCGGGCCGGGTGCACAGCTGCGCCTTCGACGTCACCAGCGACACCGGGGCCGCCCGGGGCATCGCCTGGGTGGAGGAGAACGTCGGCCCGCTGGACATCCTGGTCAACAACGCCGGCATCCAGCACCGGGTGCCGATGCTCGAGCTCGACGTGGCCGACTGGGAACGGGTGATCTCCACGGACCTGACCAGCGCGTTCCTGGTGGGGCGGGAAGCGGCCCGGCACATGATCCCTCGGGGCCGGGGCAAGATCATCAACATCTGCTCGGTCCAGACCGACCTCGCCCGGCCCACCATCGCGCCCTACATCGCGGCGAAGGGCGGTCTGCGGAACCTGACCCGGGCCATGACCGCGGAATGGGCCGCCTCGGGCCTGCAGATCAACGGGATCGCGCCGGGCTACATCCACACCGAGATGACGCAGAACCTCGTCGACGATGAGCAGTTCAACGCCTGGATCCTGGGCCGGACCCCCGCGCACCGCTGGGGGACGGTGCAGGACCTGGCCGGACCCGCCGTGTGGCTGGCCTCCGACGGGTCCGACTTCGTCAACGGCCAGACCATCTTCATCGACGGCGGAATGACGGTGGTGGTCTGATGGGCGGCGTGGCAGCACTTCCGGCCACGGCCGCGGCGGTGGTGGCCCACGCCGCGGGCGACCTGCGGATCGAGGACATCCCCGTGCCCGCGCCGGCGCCCGGTGAAGCCGTCATCGACGTGGCCTTCGGCGGCATCTGCGGCTCCGACCTGCACTACTGGCTGCACGGCGCCGCGGGCGAATCCGTCCTCAAGGCTCCCATGATCCTGGGCCACGAGATCGTGGGGACCGTGATCCGCGCCGCCGCTGACGGCTCCGGGCCGGGGCCCGGCACGGCCGTTGCGGTGCATCCCGCCACGCCGGGCCCGGGCGGCGCCCGGTACCCGGCGGAGCGTCCGAATCTGTCGCCGGGCTGCACGTATCTGGGCAGCGCCGCACGGTTTCCGCACGCGGACGGAGCGTTCAGCCGGTATGTGAACCTGCCGGCCCGGATGCTCCGGCCGCTGCCAGCGGGGCTGGACCTGCGGACCGCGGCACTGGCGGAACCGGCCAGCGTCGCCTGGCACGCCGTGTCGCGCGCCGGCGACGTGGCGGGAAAGACGGCGCTGGTGATCGGCAGCGGTCCCATCGGTGCCCTGGCCGTGGCCGTGCTCAAACGTGCCGGCGCCGGCCGGATCGTGGCCGTGGACATGCACAAGCTGCCGCTGGAGATAGCCCGTGCCGTGGGGGCCGACGCGGTCCTCAAGGGGGACGACGCCGGGGCGATCGCCGCGGTTGAGGCGGACGTCGTCATCGAGTCCTCGGGCAGCCACCAGGGCCTGGCCTCGGCGATCACCGGCGCGGTCCGTGGCGGCAGGGTGGTGATGGTGGGGCTGCTGCCTTCGGGCCCGCAGCCGGTCCTGATCTCCCTGGCCATTACGCGCGAGCTGGAGCTGGTGGGCTCCTTCCGCTTCAATGACGAAATCGATGAGGTCATAGCGGCGCTCGCCGACGGCTCTCTGCGGGTGGACCCCGTGGTGACCCACACCTTTGGCCTGGACCGCGGACTGGAAGCGTTCGAGGTCGCCAGGAACGCGGCTGTTTCGGGGAAGGTGCTGCTGGACTTCAGGCGGGCCCCTGCGTGAGGAGCTCCGCCGTCGGGCCCGGGACGGCCAGTGGCGGGTTAGTGGCGCTCGACCGGGACAAACACCCGCGGCTGGTTCTTCCAGCTCGGCTCCATCTCCGAGATGGTCTCGCGCATGATCCGGTTCGAGGCCTCGCGGGCGGCGGCGGCATCCCCGGCGGCGATGGCCTCGGCGACCTCCACGTGCCAGCGCAGCGCCGTCTCGCGCGGGTGGTCCGGCATCAGGCCGTGGATGGTGCGGCCGGTCAGCGTCTCGGTCACCTGGCCCACCATGTTGGCGAACATCTCGTTGCCCGAGCCGGTCAGCAGCAGGGAATGAAACAGGATGTCCAGCTCGAGGAACCGGGGCACGTCCCCGGCCTGCCCGGCGTCGCGCATGGCGTGCGAGATCTCCACGAGTTCGCGGCGGAGCTCCTCGGGGGCGTTGGCCGCGGCCAGCTCGGCGGCCACGGGCTCGACGGCGGTGCGGAGTTCGGCCAGGGAGCGCAGCTGGGCGCCGCGGCCTTCGCCGGCCAGCCGCCAGCGGATCACGAGCGGGTCGAAGGGGTTCCACCGGTTCGAGGGCAGCACCCGGATGCCGACGCGTTTGATGGTCTCCACCAGGCCCAGGGACTGGAGGACCCGGACCGCCTCCCGGACCACCGAGCGGGAGACCTTGAGTTCGTCCTCAAGGTGCTCGGCAAGCATGACGTGCCCGGCCGGAAGCTCGCCGGCCACGATCCGGGTCCCGAGGTGCTCAATGGCACGGTGGTGGAGGCTGGTTGACATAGTCGTAAGCATAATGCGGTGGGCCCGGTCCGGCCCGACCGGAGGGGCGGACGCCGGTGATCATAGACTGTTTATGACGCGCAGCATTCCGCTCCGTGGGCGCGGCTTTCCCGCGGCCCGCGGAAATACATATGGTTTAAGGACAGCCACAATCCTCAAGAGTGGGTTCCGCCCTCCGCGGCGCAACCTGCCGAGTCCTAGATGAACGTCTGAGACGAATCCCCGTACACGTGGTCTACAGAAATCATCGTGTACAAAAATGAATTGGAGTTTTTGATGTCAGCACACATCGGTGTTACCGGCCTCGCGGTGATGGGGGCCAACCTCGCACGCAACCTGGCCCGGAACGGCTTCACCGTTGCCCTGCACAACCGGTCCGTGGAAAAGACAGACACCCTGCTAGCCAAGTATGGCGATGAGGGTGACTTCGTCCGCACCGAGACCCTCCAGGAACTCGTTGATTCGCTGGAGAAGCCGCGTCGCGTGCTGATCATGGTCAAGGCCGGCAAGCCGGTCGACTCCGTGATCGAGCAGCTCGAGCCGCTGCTGGAAGCGGGCGACATCATCATCGACGCCGGCAACTCGCACTACGAGGACACCCGCCGCCGCGAGGCTGCGCTCGCCAAGAAGGACCTGCACTTCGTCGGCATCGGTGTCTCCGGTGGCGAGGAGGGTGCCCTCAACGGCCCCTCAATCATGCCGGGCGGTTCCAAGGAGTCCTACGACGCCCTCGGCCCGCTGCTGGAAAAGATCGCCGCGCACGTGGACGGCCAGCCCTGCTGCGCCTGGATCGGCACCGACGGCGCCGGCCACTTCGTCAAGATGGTCCACAACGGCATCGAATACGCCGACATGCAGGTCATCGGCGAGGCCTTCGACCTCCTGCGCTCCGGCGCCGGGATCGAACCGGCCGAGCAGGCCAAGATCTTCGAAGAGTGGAACAAGGGCGACCTCGCCTCCTTCCTGATCGAAATCTCCGCCGAGGTCCTCGGCCACGTCGATGCGAAGACCGGCAAGCCGTTCGTCGACGTCGTGGTGGATGCCGCCGGCCAGAAGGGCACCGGCCGCTGGACGGTCATCTCCGCCCTTGAGCTCGGCTCCCCGACGTCGGGCATCGCAGAGTCCGTCTTCGCCCGGGCACTGTCCTCCCAGGCCGAGCAGCGCGTGCTGGCACAGGAGCTGCTGGCCGGCGGCGAGGCCGCCGTCGAGGTCCCCGAGAGCTTTGTCGAGGACGTCCGCCAGGCGCTCTACGCCTCCAAGCTGGTCTCCTACGCCCAGGGACTGGACATGCTCACCTCCGCGGCCAAGGAATACGGCTGGGACCTGAAGCTGGATGAAATCGCCTCGCTGTGGCGCGGCGGCTGCATCATCCGTGCGGAACTGCTCAAGGAGATCACCAAGGCCTACGCCGCTGCGGAGAAGCCGGCCAACCTGCTCTTCGCCCCGGCGTTCACCAAGGCGATCGCCGAAGTCCTCCCGGCCTGGCGCCGGGTGGTGTCCACCGCGGTGCAGCTCGGCATCCCGGTGCCGGTGTTCTCCTCCTCGCTGGCCTACTACGACGGCCTGCGCCGCAAGCGCCTGCCGGCCGCCGTCATCCAGGGCCAGCGTGACCTCTTCGGGGCGCACACCTACGGCCGCGTCGATGCCGAGGGCACGTTCCACACCCTCTGGGGCGAGGACAAGTCTGAGATCGAGGCAGTCGACACCCACTGACCCACCCCGTTCCGACGCGACGGCCGGTACTTTCCAGATACGCTGGGAGGCGCCGGCCGTCCGTGTTTCCGCACCGCTCCGACCCCAGGAGTTCAGCGCCCAAGGAGTTCAACTCATGCCCCAGCCCGTAGCGTTTGTCACCGGTGCCTCCACCGGCATCGGCTTCGAAACCGCGAAAAAGCTTGCCTCGGCCGGCTTCACCGTCTATGCCGGGGCCCGCCGGGTGGAGCTGATGGAGCCGCTGAAGGCATCCGGGGTCAAGGTGGTGGCACTGGACGTGACCGATGAGGCCTCGATGAGCGCCGCCGTCGGGGACGTGCTGGCCGCGCACGGCCGGATCGACGTCCTGGTCAACAACGCCGGCTACGGGACGTACGGTTCGCTCGAGGAGGTCGAGCTGGCTGAGGGCCGGCGGCAGTTCGACGTGAACGTCTTCGGTCTGGCGCGCATGACGCAGCTCGTGATCCCCGCCATGCGGGCCGCCGGTGCGGGCAGGATTATCAACATCTCATCGATCGGCGGCAAGATGTACGAGCCGTTGGGCGCCTGGTACCACGCGACCAAGTTCGCCGTGGAGGGCCTGAGCGATTCGCTGCGGCTCGAGCTCAAGCCGCACGGTATTGATGTGGCCGTCATCGAGCCGGCCGGGACGCAGTCCGAGTGGGGCGCCATTGCGGCGCAGGGGCTGCTGGCCAGCTCCGGAAACGGCCCTTATGCGGCCCAGGCCGAGGTGGTGGCGGCGGCGCTGGGCACCACGGACAACCCCGCAACGTCGTCGCGGCCCGAGCTCGTGGCCGAGGCGATCCTGCACGCAGCGACCGCCCGGCGGCCCAGGACCCGCTACCCGGTGGGTGCCAGCGCCCGCGGGATCCTGCTGCTGCGCCACCTGCTGCCGGACCGGGCGTTCGACGCCGTCCTGTGGAACATCTACAAGCGGTTCCCGGGTGGGGCTGCCTAGATACCGGTTCCGCCGGGAGCCGGTCCAGAGCCTGGTCTAGATCCGGTATTCGATCAGGTACTCGGCCGGGTCGACGGCGGGCTTGGTCTCGCGCTGCGCGTCGCGGTGCCGCCAGGTGGCCGGCACGCCGGTGACGATTGATTCGGCCGGAGCGTCCTTGACCACCACGGCGTTGGCGCCGACGGCGCTGTCCCGGCCGATGGTGATGGGGCCCAGGATCTTGGCGCCCGCGCCGATCACCACACGGTCCTCGATGGTGGGGTGGCGTTTGATCTTGGCGAGTGAGCGGCCGCCGAGGGTCACGCCGTGGTAGATCATGACGTCCTCGCCGATCTCGGCCGTCTCGCCGATGACCACACCCATGCCGTGGTCGATGAAGAAGCGCCGGCCGATGGTCGCGCCGGGGTGGATCTCGATGCCGGTCAGGAACCGGGCGAGCTGGGAGATCAGCCGCGCCGGGAACCGCAGCGCCGGGTTTTGCCACAGCCGGTGCGTCAGGCGGTGGAACCAGATCGCGTGCAGGCCGGAATAGGCGAAGAAGTTCTCAAAAGAACCTCGAGCCGCCGGGTCGTGGGACCGGGCGGCGTCGAGGTCTTCCTTCAGTCTTGCGAAGAAGCTCACAAAGACCTTTCTGGGCAATCGTGGGTCAGCGGACTTAGCCGCGGATGTCGTCGTACAGCACGGTGGAGATGTAGCGCTCACCAAAGTCGCAAACCACAGCAACAATGAGTTTACCGGCGTTCTCCGGACGCTTGGCGAGCTCCAGGGCCGCCCAGACGATGGCGCCGGAGGAGATGCCGCCCAGGATGCCTTCCTTGATGCCGAGTTCGCGCGCCACCCGGACGGAATCTTCCAGCGTGGCGTCGATGACCTCGTCATAGACGTTAGTGTCCAGAATGTCGGGGACGAAGTTCGCGCCGAGGCCCTGGATCTTGTGCGGGCCCGGGGCGCCGCCGTTGAGGATGGCGGAGTCCTTCGGCTCGACGGCCACGATCTGGACCTCCGGCTTGCGTTCCTTCAGGACCTGTCCGACGCCGGTGACGGTGCCGCCGGTGCCGACGCCGGCGACGAAGATGTCCACCTTGCCGTTGGTGTCGGCCCAGACTTCCTCGGCCGTCGTGCGGCGGTGGATCTCCGGGTTGGCCTCATTGGCGAACTGCTGGGCCCAGATGGAGTTCTCCGTGTTGGCCACGATCTCCTGGGCTTTCTCCACGGCGCCGCGCATCCCCTCGGAACCGGGGGTCAGGACAATCTCGGCGCCGTACGCGCGCAGCATGACCCGGCGCTCGGTGGACATGGTTTCCGGCATGGTCAGGATGACCTTGTAACCGCGGGCCGCGCCCACCATGGCCAGCGCGATTCCGGTGTTGCCGGACGTGCCTTCGACGATGGTGCCGCCGGGCTTGAGTGCACCGGACTTCTCGGCGGCGTCAACAATCGCGACGCCGATCCGGTCCTTGACGCTGTTGGCCGGGTTGTAGAACTCCAGCTTGACGGCCACGGTGGCGTCAAGGCCTTCGGTCAGCCGGTTCAGACGGACCAGCGGAGTTCCGCCTACCAGCTGGGTTACATCGTCATAGATCGGTGCCATGTATGTATGCCTGTCTTTGAAGAGGGTTGACTGAGGTCAGCCTAACGAGCGCCTACAGGCCCTAGCTAAGCATTAAGCCATGCAGAGTAATATTTCCTCGCCTTGGCCAGCTTGGGGTTAATGATGACCTGGCAGTAGCCCTGCTCCGGGTATTTGGCGAAGTAGTCCTGGTGGATTTCCTCGGCCACATGGAACTGGGGCAGCCGGCTGACCTCGGTGACGATCGGGTGCCGCCACAGGGCCTGGTTCCGCTCGATCGCCTCCTCGAACAGGATCTTTTCCTCGGTGGTCTCGTAGAACATCGAGGAACGGTACTGGGTTCCGACGTCGTAGCCCTGCCGGTTCAGCGTCGTGGGGTCGTGGAGGGCGAAGAACATGTCCAGGATGACCTCGGCGGGAATGACGTCCTCGTCGAACGTCACTGCCACCACCTCGGCGTGGCCTGTGGTCCCGGAACACACAGAGTAGTAGTCGGGGCTGCGGTCATGGCCTCCGGTGTAGCCCGACACGACCGAGCTGACGCCCTTGGTTTTCTGGTAGACGGCGTCGAGGCACCAGAAGCAGCCTCCGCCGAGGACAAAAGTTCTCATGATCTCTTCAATGGTTCGAGGGCCTCGATGATTCCCCACCCACCTTACGAGAGTGTTACGAGTGACCGGGCCGCCCGCGGATAGGGTAAAAATGGGGGTATGGAACCTGTGAACACCGATGTTTCAGCGGAATCCGACCGCCCTGCTGCCGCCGTCGACGCCGGTACCGGCACCGGGGAGGACACCGGCGCCGCGACGCTGGGCCTGATCCAGCTGGCGGTGGAGGAGCTCTGGCCCGAATCCCTGGCCGAGGACTGGGACGAGGTGGGTCTGGTGGCCGGCCACCCGAACGCCGAGGTGCACCGGGTCATGTTCGCGGTCGATCCGACAATTGACGTGATCGAGGAAGCGATCGACTTCGGTGCCGAGCTGCTCATCACGCACCATCCGCTGCTGCTCAAGGGCGTGACGTCCGTGGCCGCGAATACGGCCAAGGGCAAGGCCGTGCACCGCCTCATCGAGTCCGGGACCGCGCTGCTGACCGTGCACACCAACGGTGACTCCGCCGTCGGGGGCGTTTCCGACGTCCTGGCCGACGCGCTGGGCCTGCAGAACGTGGCCCCGCTGACGCCGGCCGCGAACGGGCTCCCCGAGGAAGGCATCGGCCGCGTCGGTGACCTCGACGAGGTCCTGACGCTGGGTGATTTCGCGGCCCGCGTGTACGGCATCCTGCCCTCGGTGGCCGGCGGCGTGCGTGTCTCGGGGGACCGGGACGGGCTGATCCGGCGGGTGGCTGTCTGCGGCGGCGCCGGCGATTCCCTCTTCGGTGAGGTGCGGGCGAGCAACGCGGACGTCTACGTCACGGCGGACCTGCGGCACCACCCGGCATCGGAAGCCCGGGAGGCGGCGGTCAATGACCGGCCGTACCTGATCGACGTTTCCCACTTCGCCAGCGAATGGCTGTGGCTGCCTGCGGCCGCCGAAGCGCTGGGCAATGTGCTCACCGACCAGGGCCACGATGTCGAGATCCGGGTCAGCACCACCAACAGCGACCCGTGGGACTTCATTCTGACTCCGGGCTAAGCCTGGCGTGCGAGGGGCCCCGGGTGAGCGTAGCGAGGCCGGGGGGTACGCTAGGCGCTAGAGTCTAAGGAGCGCCGAGACGGTGCCCGGCTTCGGCCGGATTGGATTTAGCGGAGGTAAATAGTGGCCAAGGCAGCACCGGCGGAACAGTTGAAGTTGCTCGAATTGCAGGGACTCGATGCCAAGCTCAAGTCCTTGTCCAACCGCCGGCGAAGCCTTGAAAGCGATTCCCGCATCACGGACCTGGAAGCCGCCCTCAGCGTGGCCAACGGTGAGCTCGGTGCCGCCAAGGTGGCCGTCCACGATGCTGAACTGGAGCTCAAACGCTCAGAGGCCGACGTCGAGCAGGTCGCCTCCCGGATCGAACGCGACGAGGCCAGGCTCAACAGCGGCACGGGGCTGTCCAAGGACCTCGTCGCCCTGCAGCGGGACCTCGTCTCCCTGAACAAGCGCCGCTCGGACCTCGAGGACGTGGAGCTCGAAGTCCTCGAACGGCTCGACTCGCTCCGCGCCCGCCAGGCGGCCCAGCAGCAGATTGTCGACGACATCCAGGGCTCCTTCGGCTCCATCCGTGCCGAGCTGGACGAGCAGCTGGCCGAGATCGCCGCCGAAGCCACGGTGGTGCGCGGGCAGCGTGCCGAGTTCGCCGCCGGACTCGACGCCGGCATGCTCGCCGTCTACGAGAAGACCCTGGCCAAGCGTGGCGTCGGCGCTGCCCGGCTCTTCCACGGCACCTCGGAAGGCTCCGGCATGCACCTGAGCCCGGGCGACCTGGCCGAGATTAAGGCCGCGGCCGAGGACGACATCGTGTTCTGCCCGGACTCCGGCTGCATCCTGGTCCGCTCGGCCGAGTGGGCCTAAGCGGTTCCTAGCCCGGCAGGATGATGTTCAGGGTGTGCGGCTTCCGGGCCGTGCCCTCAACGAGTTCCGCAACCCACTTCTCCGCCGCCGCCTTCTGCAGCTGCGCCGGGGTTTGGGGCGCCTTGCCCCGGCGGCTGAGCAAATGCCGTGCCAGTTCGCCCCGGGTGTGCTTGGCAAAGTGGCTGACCACCTTGCGCACGCCGGCGGTCTCGGTGAAGACGTTCACGGCCACCGTCTGTTCCGGCGGGGGAGTCCACGCCGCGGCGTAGGTGCTGGACCGGCAATCCACTAACAGCTCACCCGTAGTGGCCGCCGCCAGGGCGTCGTTCAGTTGCGGCTTCCAGAATGAGGCGAGCCGTCCGACGTCGGGCAGCGAAGTCCCCATCGACAGCCGGTAGGCGGGCACGCGGTCGGCGAAGCGGATGGCGCCCCACAGGGCGGAGACCACCAGCACCGATTCGTCGGCCTTCCTCCGCTGTGCCGGGGTCAGCGTGTTGTAGCCGAGGGCGTCAAAGAGCACCCCGGAATACACCTGGTGGGCCGGGGCAGCAGGTTCCGCGTGCAGCCGTGTATTGCGTTCGACGTCGGCGCTCAGTGAAGCGCCGACGCCCAGCAGCGCCAGCGCGTCCTCGTGGGCGCTGACGGTGCCGAGCGCCTCCAGGACCTTGGCGCGGGAGCTGTTGAGGGCGGGAAAGCTCAAGGCGCCCCAGTCGGCGGCGTCCCCGCGCACAGCGGGAGTCTTGCCCTCGGAGGGCGGCAACAGAATTAGCACCGTACGATCCTACCGGCGGCGCGTGCCGTGGGTTCCGCGATAATAGGTCTGGCGGTCGGGGCTACGCGGCCTTGATCGGTGGTGCCGGGGTCGTTGTCGGTGCCTCTGGCGCCGCCGGCGCCGTCATCGCCGTCTTGGCCACATGGTCCTCGCGTGCCAGGAAAGCGGCCAGTTCGGCGATGGTGCTCATCAGGGGCGCCGGGAAGACGACGGTTGAGTTCTTGTCCACCCCGATCTCCACAAGGGACTGAAGATTCCGCAACTGCAGGGCGACCGGGTGGGCCATCATCGTGTCAGATGCCGCGCCGAGCGCCACGGCGGCGATCGCCTCTCCTTCGGCCGAAATGATCTTGGCCCGCTTCTCCCGCTCGGCCTCCGCCTGCCGGGCCATCGCCCGCTTCATGCTCTCCGGGAGCTGGATGTCCTTGAGTTCGACGAGCGTCACTTCGACACCCCATTCCAGGGTCATCGCGTCCAGGATTATCCGAATGTCGCTGTTGATGCGCTCAGTCTCCGACAGCGTCTGGTCCAGGCTGTGGCGGCCGACCACTTTCCGCAGGGTGGTCTGGGCGATCTGGTTGATGGCCGCGGCCACGTCTTCGATCGCCACGACGGACTTCACGGAGTCGATCACCCGGTAATACGCCACTGCCGAGATATCGACGCTGACGTTGTCCTGGGTGATGATGCCCTGTGACTGGATCGGCATTGTCACGATCCGCAGGCTCACCAGCTGAAGCCGGTCCACCACCGGGATGATGAACCGCAGGCCGGGCATCCGTACCGCGACCACCCGGCCCAGGCGGAACAGGACGCCCTGTTCGTACTGGCGCACAATCTTGATCGACATCTTGGCGAGAATAGCCACTAGGACAATGGCCAACAGCCAGATGATGATGGCGGTCCAGTTCATCGGGATCACTCTTCCTTGACTAGCAGGAACCCTGCTTAAATTCTCCCACCGGCAGCCCCGAAAGGCCGCGGTGCGGCTGTGCCGGCCGGGAGAACGTAGAATGAACAGCGGATGGGTTGACCAGGCGGCCGCGCGTCACGCAAGTGGCTCGAGGAACGTCCGGGCTCCGCAGAGCAGGGTGGTGGGTAACGCCCACTCGGGGTGACCCGCAGGCCAGTGCCACAGAGAACAGACCGCCTGCGTGGGGCGTGTGCTTGCACAGGCCGCAGGGCAGGTAAGGGTGAAACGGTGGTGTAAGAGACCACCAGCTTCCCGGGTGACCGGGAAGGCTAGGTAAACCCCACCCGGAGCAAGGCCAGACAGGACACGTTTGAGGGCTGCTCGCCCGAGTGTTCGGGTAGGCCGCTGGAGGGCGTCGGCAACGGCGTCCGTAGATGGATGGTCGCTACTCCCGCGCCGGCAACAGCGCGGGAACACAGAACCCGGCGTATCGGTCAACCCATCCACCCAAACTGGCGTTTCCCCGCGTGTTTCCGGGGATATTCGGCCCTGTCGAGGGCTTTTTGACCCTTCGCTTTAGGTTCGATTTGATCGGATTTGATGGGGTCTGGATGGGCTGGTTGCCCCTCATTTGCCCCTGAGATTATTCCCCGGCTGGCAGGAATCCTGGCAGCCTGTGGGCCCACCGGACGGGGCGCAGTTTTTCGGGGCAGCGCCGGTATTCTTCGATGTCCCATTCGGAGTCGGTGACCAGGCGGACGTTGCCGGCGGGGATCCATGCCCAGTGCGCGTGGTCGCCGTCGTCAGCCCAGGACACGAGGACGTAAGACGGGTTCCAGCGTTCCGCGACCGCGTAGACGTCGACCGTGCTGCCGCCGGCCAGGGGGACGCTCGCCATTACCTTCGGGTAGTTCCCGTACTCCCACGAGCGGGACTCCTCTGCCGGGTGCCCGGGGTCTGGGCGGAGGTACTCGTGGGTTTCCCCGTCGAGGGTGAACGCTGCACAATCGTACTTAGCTGAAGACCCACGACGAGGCAAAGGAGCCGGGCGCATGGCACCAGAGGAATCGTTCCATCGCATCATCACGAACGTTGAGGAGCTGGACGAGCTTCGGGCCGGCGCTGTGGTCCGTGATGGAAGCGACGAGTCTCCCACCGTTTACGAGTGCCAGGAGACCGGAGACTTCATGCCCGCTGGGTCGGACCACATTTTGACGAGTGCCGAGATCCAGCTCCCCGCGACTGTGCTGGACGAGGGCTCGGAAGTTGTTCCGGACGAAGATCGCGAGCTATCGGACAACGCGGTGCAGAGCTTTGACCCACCGGTTGAATAACACACAACTGACTTAAACACGGATAGCCCCCACCTTCCGGAGAGGATGGGGGGCATATCCAGTCAATGGGGAGTTGAGATTTAAACCCATTTCCATCGGTCGAGGTGAGCTTGGGACAGTCCGCGGTTTGGAATGTTCATCCAGATCTCCGGGACGGACCCAGTGTCGATGGCCACTCCTCCGCGGGACTTGATCACGTGGCAATAGTGTTTTGCCAAGAGCCCGCCGGACACCAGGTAAGGCATTCCCGCCTTGATCGGCGCGATACTGTCAACGATCTTATGGAACACGTCCGGGTAGTGCTGCGAATTCTTACGATCCGCAAGCTTCATGAACACGGCCTGCTTGGGTATCACATGCTCGACCACGTTGCCGATGCGGAACCGCTGCTTCATTAGTGTGCCGAGTTCCGGGTAGCTACTGATCACTCCAACAGCCTCCCGCCCAGCGAAGATCTTCTCGTAATGCCCTAGGAGCTGGCGGTTCAACCACGGTGAAGCGATCTTGTAAGCGCCTCCCCTGGCAGCGACCTTGAGGGCGACTGTCCGATTACCTACCGCCGCACGGACGTCCAGGTCCTCCAGTGGAGTGACGTATCCCCTGGCTATGGCTTCTGGTTCTGGCACTCCGAGAACATCGGACGAGTCGATGGCCTGGAGCATCATGTTGAGAAACGCTTCGTCGTCCTGCGGAACTACGGAGCCTTCGCCGAAGTGAATGAAGGAGATGCGATCGAGGATGTAGTGCTTGAGGGCCGGGTACTCATCGAAATCAAAGAGGCAGTTGCCCTCACCATCACCCATTCGCACCATGCTGAAAGGGGTCTCGCTGTTTATAGCTTCGGTGATCCGGCGGGCTACTGACGTTGGGCCCTCGGTGCGGGACAGCGATCCTGCGCCTCCCTCGCGGGCGAACAGGCTTTGAAGTTTTTGCGCGGGATTGGCTGCCGTGAATCTGTCGTATTCGTTGGCTGCCTCCCCAGAGGGGGGTGACCATTTGTTGCCGCCTAGAACCACTTGAGACTTCGCTTTCTACCCTGCCCGTCGTCACCCGCCGGGTTTTCTGTAGGCCAGCGTAGCGGGCAGTAGCCTCTGGGCGGCGCGGGGCCCTGGACGCCATAGGCCGGCACGCAAAAGGGGCCCCACCCTCCGAAGAGGATGGGGGCCTTTGGCTCATGCTTTGTCAGGTGCCAGCCATGGGGCGAGGCGGCGGATCAGGAACGCGAAAGCGGTACGGATGGTCGCCCGCCACGGGTAGGCCGTCTTGGCGGATGCCGAGGCGCTTCGGCAAACCAATTATGCTGGTCCGTGCCCATGTCTGTGATCAGACGAAACTAGAGCGGGAGTATTTGATTGCGAGAATCTCGTATTGAGTTTTGGCCCGAGCGCACGCCCCAAGCTTCAATCGCCTTCCTCACGATGGCTAGGGACGAAAGCTTCATGATGAAAGCCTGGATTGAGAACGGGCTCCGCATTTGCCCAGAAGCCGAGTTCTTTGTCCTCGACCACGGCTCTACGCCAGATCTCAGCGACATGCTCTCCGAGTTCATCGTGGACCGGGGGGTGAAGGTCAACTTCACAAAGATCCCACCGGTGCCGTTCGATGATGAATTCAAGGCAATGGCACTGACGAGTTTCGCCAAGATCCTGCTGCAGTGCTTTGAGATCGTGGTGACGACTGATTGTGATGAACTGCTGGTTGGACTGGGTCTACGCGATACTGAAGTGCTCGAAAAGCTTCGGTCGATTGAAGGCATCGCCGCCCCTATTGGCTTTGAGGTAGTGCACCACATCGCCCGCGAGCAGCCCTTTGACTCTCTCAAGCCCATCGAGTTGCAGCGGGCTTACGGTTTCTTGACGTCCGCATACACGAAGCCCGTCATCTGGAAGAAGCGTTCAGAGTTTGGCGCTGGCCTGCACTCTGTCCGCGACGACTTTTCCTATGAGCCGACGCTTGGATTGCTCCACCTCAGGAGCGTGGATGCTGCTGTCTCAGATCAGCGGGCGGAGGACCGTCGAGGTTACACGCTCTCCGCAGGGCAGATCGACTCCGGGCGAGGAAGGCATTGGGGCCGGGCAGCAGAGCAGAGGGCTGACTTCTTCGCGAGGCTGGACTCGACGCAGAGCATTCCGGCGTACCAGGACGAGTTCCCTGCCTTCTACGGGAATGTTGTGGAGGACCACAAGAAGAATGGCGGCGGCTTCTACGGGCACAACATCAGACTGACCTCCGGCTACTGCAATATTGGAGAGCTCTTGTACGTACAGTCGGATGTTCCGGAGAAGATCGCTACCTGAGCCGACGTCTGCGTCAGCCGTGCGATTGCTGTACTGGACCAACGCACGGAAGCGCCCCACCCAGTGAAGGTTGGGGCGCTCTGCGCGGGTGCTAGTCGCCGTCCTGCGGCGTGAACCAGCGGAGCACGCGGTATTTGCGCAGCCACTCGTTGACGCCGGGGACGGCTAGGACTCTAGTCACGATGGCTGTCAGCGCGGTCGCGGCGAGCAGTGTCCCGTTCAAGCCGAGGAAGACCCAGCCGGGAAGGTAGACGCGGTAAGGCTCCAGCGCGCCCATCATGGCGAGCAGGACGCCGTTGAGCAGCGGGAACAAACCGACGACGGCGGCCAGGACCGTGCGGAGGACAGCGGAGCCCGGGTTGCGCTCCTGCGTGGCCAGGGGGGTCGCTTCGTGGTCGCCCATCACTTCACCAGCCTTTTCGCGAGTTCGTCGGCGACTTCGTTTGCGATGCTGGCCGGGATGATGCCGGCCAGCGCATCGACCACAGCCGTGGCGTCCGTGGCGCCGGGCTTGATCGCCTGGACGAGCTTCACGATGTAGCCTCCGTCGTCCTTGTTCAGAGTCTTCCCGAGGGCTTCCATGACCGCCGCGTGCTGGGCGTCCCGCATGTTGTTCATGTAGGCGCCATCCTTGGCGTTGAGCACGTCGACGTCGTGCACGCGCCCGTTGATCCGGTCCGCGGCGTCGAGGATCCGCTTCTGTTCTTCGTCTGAGAGTGCCATGAAGATGTCTCCTTGTTCGGTGGTGCCTTGTGCGGCGAGTCCGGTGCGGGGGCGGATGATGCCCAGCAGGCCCCGGCGGGGCAGGTGCTGGATCGTAGTGGGGCCGGTCGTCCACTGCGGGTACGGGTTGCCCGGCTGGGATGGGGTGCTGTTCTGGCTGATGCAGAGCAGCTGCGCGCCGAGGTCGCGGACGGCGACGGCGGTGTGCGTCTTGGGGAACCAGACCGAGTAGCTGTCGTCCCAGACGAGGATGTCCCCACCCAAGACCGTGGCGGACGGCGGCAGCAGCTCGTAGGCGGCGGCGATCTCCGCGGACTGCGGGAAGGCGTCCACCATGTTCCCGGCCCAGCCCGGCCAGCTGCCCTTGCCGCCGGTGCTGATCTTCGGAAGACCGACATAGCGGGACCAGTTCGCCGGGATGTCCCAGCACTGCGCCCCGAGGCCCTGGTTCTCCGGGTTCCAGTCCTCGTTGATGTAGCGCCCCTGCACCTGCGGCATCCAGTTCGTCAGGGCCGTTCCGATGTCGATCATGGCTTGTCCTTCTCGGGTGGTGGTTTCTTGAGGGTCGGCCAGGGGCGCAGCTTGTCCTCGGGGACGCCGAGCTCGAGGAGGTCCCGGCGCAGCCCGGATGCGTATTCCTGGATGAGGCGCCGGTTGTGCGCTTCGAGGTCCGCGGTTGCGTCGGCTTTGGCGGCCTCGGCCCACGCCTCCTTCCGCTGCTCTTTCATGCCCATGTTGCGGATGCGTTCCCGGCCGGCGGTGCCGTTCAGGTGCTTGCCGACGCCGGTCGCGATGACCGTTAGGAACGTGAAGAAACCTGCCGAACTGAGGACCGCGGCCCATATCTGCTGGGTGGAGTCCATGCAGGCCTACTTTTCGGGATCGTAAGAAGAGTGGCTGGTCTTGAGGAAGCGAACGAGGAACAGCATGACTCTGTCCTACACGACAGTCGACAGGATCCTTGCCGGCACGTACACATCACGTCCGAGCCGCAAGACCCTGGAAGCCCTCGCGAAACTATCAGGAGTACCAGTGGCAGATGTTTACAGAGCCGCGAAGGAGGAGCTGCCGCAAGCACGACTTGCCGACCAGCTACCTCCAGACGTCAATAGCCTCACCCCCGAACAGCGGAAAGTGATCATCGACATAGCCCGCGTCTTCCTCAAAGAAAACCGAACCATCCACCAACTCGAAACCGAGCTCGCCGGCACCACCCAGGACGACTACCGCCTGGCCGCACGCGAACCGGACAATGAGATCGGGCTCGACCAGTTGCCCGAAGAACCCTAAGGACCACCCATGGCAGAAGGAACAGCGCTCCGGACACTCATCCGAAACCTCCGGGGCGAACGCAACAACGTCGAACTCTCACGCGATTGCGGCGGCATCCCCACCCAGTCCCGGCTGCAGCAAATCTCCACATCACCGATCAAGCTCTTCCCGGACCCCGACACCATCCGTGGCCTCGCCCGCGGCCTCAACGTCAGCGTCAGCGAAGTCATCGGCGCCTGCGCCAAAGCCCTCGGCCTCAACGTTGGCGGCCCGGACGAATCCGCTCTGCTCCTCTCCGGGGCCCGCGAACTCCCCGAATCCTCACAGCAGGTCATCATCACCCTCTCCCGAGAAATGCAGCGCCTGGCCGAGCAGGCAAAGGCCAGCCACTAATACTGTCGGCACCCTCGCGTAGGTTCTTCCCCTATGGGGTTTGAGCTGAAGGCGGAAGAGATGGGCGTGAAAATTATGCCCGGATACCCGCCTCGCGGCTGGTGGGGGAGCTACGACCCTGACCGCCACCGCATCATGTACCGACCCGATCTGGGCTACATCCAACGCCGCTCCACCGTCTGGCACGAACTCGGCCACGCCTACTATGGACACGTCGGGTGCACGCCCCGGCAAGAGCGCCAAGCCCGCATGTGGGCTGCCCGGCACCTCATCCGTCCGGCCGCCTTCGTTGAGGCAGCCCGCATCACGGATGACCTCGTCAGCATCGCCCACCGGCTCAACGTCATGCCCGAAGACGTCCGCCACTTCGAGCAGTCCCTCACCCTCGAGGAGCTCATCCACCTCCGCAAACAAATAGATGGGAGCCACCATGACTGAGCACGACCAGCAGATCCTGCGCCTCGCCGTGGCGCCGTTCAAATACCCGGCCGCCCGGGAGCGCCAGGCCCGTGAAGAATTCGACCTGTCCGGGGTCCGCTTCTGGCAGGAAGTCAACCGGATCCTCGGCATGCCCGAAGCCCACGCCTGGGACCCGCACACCGTCGCACGACTGATATGTAGTTGGCGTCTGTCAAGGGCGTGGCGAAGCGGTCCCGGGCTGGGTTGTCCGGGACCGCTTCCTTTTGGGTGGCCGGGAGGCGTTTGGTGTGTGGTCAGCGTGTCGTTGGCGACGGCGCGGTCAGACTGATATGCGCGGGT
>NZ_JBFTRB010000027.1:0-32049 GCF_056399305.1 Arthrobacter sp. 01N444 | reverse complement strand
GCCTGAACGTCGTCGTGGTAGTCACGACAATATTCGAAACATTGACCCACCCAGTTGCCGTGGACGACTGGTGGCTGGCCCTGACCACCCAGCACGGGAGCCCGCTGATGGTGGTGGGCATCGCGCTGCTCGTCTTCCCCAAGCTGGCCTTGGGCCTGTCCGGCTTCGAGACCGGCGTCGCCGTGATGCCGCAGATCCGCGGCCACGTCACGGACACCGAGGAGAACCCTGAGGGCCGGATCAAGGGTGCACGCCGGCTGCTGACGACGGCGGCCCTGATCATGAGCGCGTTCCTCGTCACCACAAGCTTCACCACGGTGGTGCTGATCCCGGCGCAGGAGTTCCAGCCGGGCGGGCAGGCGAACGGGCGTGCCCTGGCCTATCTCGCGCACGAATACCTGGGAAACGGATTCGGCACCGTCTATGACCTGAGCACCATTGCCATCCTGTGGTTCGCCGGCGCCTCCGCCATGGCCGGGCTGCTGAACCTCGTGCCGCGCTATCTGCCCCGGTACGGCATGGCCCCGGAATGGGCCCGGGCGGTCAGGCCGCTGGTCCTGGTGTTCACGCTGGTGGGGTTCGTGATCACCTGGCTGTTCGACGCCGACGTCGATGCCCAGGGCGGTGCCTACGCCACCGGTGTCCTGGTCCTGATGACGTCGGCGGCGATTGCCGTGACGTTGTCCGCGCGCGGCCGACAGCAGCGCAAGCGCACCATCGGGTTCGGCATCATTGCCGTCGTGTTCATCTACACCACGGTGGTCAACATCTTCGAGCGGCCCGAAGGCATCCGGATCGCCGCGTTCTTTATCATCGGGATCATCGTGATCTCCCTGCTCTCGCGCATCCGGCGCTCCTTCGAGCTCCATGCCACGCATGTGCGGATGGACACCCCGGCCCTGGAATTCCTGGCCGCCAATGAATCCGGCCCCATCGCGATCATCGCCCACGAGCCGCTGCGTCTCACTGCCCAGGCGTACCTGGACAAGCTCACGTCCGCGATCGAGGTCAGCCACCTCCCGCTGGACTCCCAGGCACTGTTCCTCGAAGTGGTGGTGGACGACTCCTCCGACTTTGAGACCGCGCTCGAGGTCCGCGGGGTCAGCCGGCACGGGTACCAGATCCTGGAGGTCCACGGGCCAGTTGTTCCGAACACGATCGCCTCCGTGCTGCTGCACATCCGCGACGTCACCGGGCTGATGCCGCACATCTACTTCCGCTGGACGGAGGGAAACCCGTTCACCAACCTCCTGCGGTTCCTGGCTTTCGGCGAAGGCGAGATCGCCCCGGTCACGCGCGAAGTGCTGCGCGAGGCCGAACCCGACGTGACCAAGCGGCCCTGGGTCCACGTCGGCTGAGACCGCGCCAGGCGGCAGGCGCAAGGCCACAAGCGCCTCGAACACAAGCGCCTCGAACACAAACGCCCCTCCGGAGGAATCCTCCGGAGGGGCGTTGTGGTCTTCGGGGAAAGTGTCCCGGCCAGGCGGCCGGGGCTTTTTCCGGAGTACTTAGAGCGGGCGGATGTTCTCAGCCTGCGGGCCCTTCGGGCCCTGCGTGACGTCGAATTCAACCTTCTGGTTCTCGTCCAGCGAACGGTAGCCGCTGGTAGCGATTGCCGAGTAGTGGGCGAAAACGTCGGCCGACCCGTCATCCGGGGCAATGAAGCCAAAACCCTTTTCGGCGTTGAACCATTTAACTGTGCCTGTAGCCATGCCTTTATCCTTCTGAAATGCTGCTGATCTCCGGCGGCCATAAGGCCAACGGCTGCGGAGACATTCGTCCGCTGTCCCCAACGTACGGTGCGACGGGCCGCGGTGCAAGGGTCTGACGGGGGTCTTCGTCCCGGCCGGCCGCTTTCGTCAGGCCGAGACGGTGGCGTCGAAGAGCGCAATCAGGTCCCGGCTGATCTGGTACGGCGAGGTCTCGGACGGGCTGTGGCCCGCGCGGTAGACCGAAATCCGCGCACCGATCGACTGCGCGAAGCTCCGGTGCAACGCCAGCGGCCAGAGGTCGTGTTCGCCGACTGCGACAAGCTTTGGCAGCGTCGCGGCCGCCAACACCCGCCGCAGATCCGGGGTGTGCTTCATAAGGCCGATGATGTCGACCACCGAGGCGCGGCGCGTGAACGCGAACCGGCTCCTGACGAACCGCAGCCGCTGCGGCGCCACCCGGGCAATATTGCTGCGGATGCCCCAAATCATTAATGCGGTGCCGACCCTGGAGGTGACCCAACAGCTGACCCAGCCAGCCAGGCGCACGTAGCGGAGGCTCTGCCCCGGCTCCGGCGGGCAGCTGATGAGGGTCAGACTGCGGAACTTTTCTGGCCGCTGGACGAACGCCAGCTGGGCAACCACCGCCGCGAAGGAATACCCCACGACGTGCACCGCGCCTTGATCGGTGTCCAGCATGGCCAGGAGATCGTCGCGGAACAGCTCGTAGTCGTAGCAATTCCGGGGCGGAACGAGGTTTTCGGGCCCGGCCTGGGCGGATTCGTACTGCCCGGCGATGTCGCAGCTGAGGACGAAGTATCCGGCCGCGGCGAGCTCGGGCAGCATGAGGATGAAGTCTTCCTTGGAGCCGGTCGCGCCCGGGACTAGCAGGACGCGCGGCTTCCCGGGATCTCCGGCAGCGATCGTCGCCAAGGTCCCGCTCGGTGCCTCGAACTCACCGCGCATCACGCCTGCCGGAAGGACGGCCCAGTCGAAGTCGGGCAACGCGGCGTCCCGGCGGGCGGCATCGTCCACCAGCCCCGAACCAAAGCCCTCGGGAACCGGGCCGCCCTGTGCGTTACTGCCGGCAGACGCCATCTAACTAACATAGCCCCCTGCTGGCGGCGTGGCGGAGGTCCCGCTGCAATTCGAAGGCCCGGCGCCGGCCGGTCCGGAGGTTCACGCTCAGCCAGCCAGGCTGCCGGCGGCCGTCGCAGGGGAGAGCGGGGAATCCACCTGCCGCACCGTTCCGGCCGATCCGTCCACGGTCACGGTCTCACCGGTCCGCAAACGGGTGGTCGCGTCCGGCACGCCCACCACCGCCGGGATGCCGTATTCGCGGGCCACCACGGCGCCGTGCGAGATCACCCCGCCCATTTCCATCACCAGGGCGCCGGCCGTCATGAACAGCGGCGTCCAGCCGGGGTCGGTGGAGGGTGCCACAAGGATTTCCCCGGGCTCAAGGTGCGCGCCCACCGGATCCAGGATGACCCGGACCGTTCCGGTGGCGGTGCCGGCCGACGCCGGTGTCCCGGCGAGGGCGCCGGAAGCGGGGGACTTGGCCATCACGGCCGCCTCCACGTCCGTGCCGTCGGAGAGCAGGAGCCGGGGAATCCGGCGCCGGCGCAGTTCGACGTCGTAGATCCGGCGGCGGCCCGCGACGATGCCCTTGAGGTCGGCACCCCGCAAACCCACACGGACCTCGTCGAATTCCAGGAAATACACATCGTCCGCGGCGGCGATCGCACCGGACCGGGCCAGCTCGATGCCGATCGCGTTGAGCTGGCGGCGCATCTCCGCGAGGGCGAGGACGATGTAGAACTTGGGCAGTTCGCGCAGTCCGGACAACTGGCGGGTCCGGCGCAGGCAGAATTCCACCAGCCGCGCCCGGAGCCGGCTGCGCGCCCCGGTTCGTTCCACAAGGTCGCGGATCCTGGCCTCGGCATGTTCCTCCGCGCGCGCAAACTGCCGGTCGGGAGCCTGTTCGGGGTCCTCCACGTGGAGGTAGTTCGAGATCATCCCGAGGATATGGTCCGGTTTCTCCGACCACCGCGGCATGCCAAGGTCTATCTCCGCCACGGCGCGGTGGCCGTAGCGGTCCAGGAACCCGTGCAGGCCGGTCTGTGCCACTGCGGGCAGCGAGCCGGCCTGGTACAGGGCGGCCAGTTCCCTTGGCCCGTGGGCCAGGAACACCTCCCGGGACGCGGCATGCGCGCCGATGGTGACGGCCAGTTGCCAGAGCTCGAGGTCCATCTCGGTGGTGACATTGTTGGGCAGACCCCGCAACACGGCCTCGAGTTCCCGCGGTGCCGCGATGCCGCGCAGCAGCCTGCGCGCCCCGGCCAGCATGAGGTACCCAACGGACGGTCCGGGCAGCGTCGCCAAGATCAGCCCGTCCACGGTGTTCTCCAGGATGCGCTGGGCGTGATCGAGCCGGCCAAAAGTGGTGGCCGGCTCCGGCAGGACAAGCTCGGATTGAAGTCGATTTCCGTAATCGAAGGCGCGGCGCAGTTCGGCGGACGGCCGCACCGCGGCCCGCACCAGGGACGGAAGCAGCCGGACCGTCAGGCCCAGGCCGGCCATCCGTGCCGCAGTGTGCGCCGCAGCGCCGATCTTCCCAGGTTTCCGCGGGGCCGGACCGCCCTGTGCGGCGGCTGGGCGGGACCGGCGGGGCGGCCGTTCGCGCACGCTGAACCGCGGGTCATCCAGGAGCGCCGGGAATACAGCGCCCGACCTCCCGTCCGCCAGGGGGAGTATACGCAGCAGGTATCGGCGGCCGTATTTGTTGTGCACCGCTGGGGTCAGGTCCACAAACATGCGCAGCCCCGGGTTGACGTACTGCCACATCCCGTTGCGGTTCCGCATTGAACCGAGCACGGAGAGCCCCATCGGCGTGAGCGGCCGGGTCAGGCCCTGGAGCAGGGTGCCGCACAGGTACACACGGGTTTCAGCCGAAGACCCCGGCTCCGTGCCAAAGGTCTCGGCGGCCGCAGGCTCCGGCAGCGGATACAACGTCGTGATGGGCCGCGACTGGGTCACCCAGATCCTGCCCGCTGCGTCGATCACCCATTCCACATCCTGGGGTGCACCGAACAGCCGCTGGACGGTATCGCCGAGGGCCGTGAGTTCGCCGATCCGGGCGTCGTCCAGGCTCGGCCGCCGCCGGACTGCCGTCCCCTCTGGTGAACGGAAGAGGATGCGTCCCGTGGCCGTATCCACGACGAAATGGTCCGGGTTCACGCTGCCGGAGACCACCGCCTGGCCGGGCCCCGCGCTCGCATCGATGACCGTTTCAGTCCGGGTGCCCGTCACGGGATTGGCGGTGAAGAGCACGCCGGCGCTGGTGGCGCTGATGAGGTCCTGGACGACGACGGCGAGCCCCACCTCACGGTGGCTGATCCCGTTGGCGGCGCGGTAGGCCACGGCCCGTTCGGTCCAGAGTGAGGCCCAGCAGCGCCGGACCGACTCGACCACGGCGTCGGCTCCGGAGATGTTCAGGAAGGAATCCTGCTGGCCGGCGAAGCTGGCGAAGGGCAGGTCCTCGGCGGTGGCGGAGGACCTGACCGCCACTGTGGCCCGGCTGCCGAGCGCGGCATACGCGCCGCGAAGGGCGGCATCGACGTCGGCGGGAATCGGCGCGGTCACGATCATTTCCCGCGCCTGCCGGGCCAGTTCGCCCAGGTCCGGTCCGGGCCGGGCCAACCCGGGGCGGCCTGGCTGGCCGGGGCGGGAGCCGCCGTCGCCTGGTTCGCCGTCGCCTGGTTCGCCGTTGTCTGTTTCGTCGTCGTTCGAAGGGCCGGGCCGCGCGGCGTCCAGCCGGGCCGCCAGCGCGTCCAGTTCGGCCGGGGCCGCCTTTCGGTAGGCAACCGTGGTGAGGCAGAATCCACGGGGTACGCGGAATCCGGCGGCCGTGAGCTTGCCGAGGTTCAGGGCCTTTCCGCCCACGAGCGGCAGGGGAGCGGAACCCAGTGCGCTGAGATCCATGACGAGACTTTCCGGCGCCCTGCCATCTGCAGAACCCATTTCCCTGCTCCCACGTCCTGTCCGCGTCTTCAATCCACGTGTTCACGCCACGTATTCAAGCCGCGGGCGGCCTCCGGGTCCTGAGTCCGGCGGCGCGGCGGCACCTCCGCCAAGCGAGCCTGCCGGCCTACTGGCCGGCGTCGGCCTCGCCGGTGTCTTCCCACATAAGATCCAGGTTGCGGAAGACCGGAGGGCCGTCGCACAGGGCAGCCATCTGCGCGGCGAATTCGGAGGTCTCGGGCCGGTTGGAGTTCTCCATGGCCGACTCGTAGGAGTCGAATTCCACGATCGTGAGGTACGTTCCGGGGCGGTCGCGGTCTGCGGTGGCCATGATGCGGCGGAAGGTCGGGGCAGTGGTCCCCTCCGTCCTGGAGGGCCGGCCGAGTTGCTCGATCTCCTCAATGCGGGAGGTCTGAAATTCGATGATCTGCACGAACCTGGCCATGACGGCTCCCTTGACGGCGGCGGATGCTGATGCGCTTCACGCTAGACCCTCGTCCTTGCCCGTGCAAGGGCGGGAGCTAGCAGTACAGCTAGGCCGGCGCGGGCGGCCGCGCGGGTGCAAGCGCGGCCGCCGTCGAGATCCCGGCTAGGGGGTCAGGAGGACCTTGATGGCGCGCCGTTCGTCCATCGCGCGGTAGGCCTCGGGTGCCTCCTCCAGCGGCATGACCGAGTCGAACACGCGGCCCGGATTGATGGTGCCGTTCAGCACGTCCGCCAGCAGTTCCGGGATGTACGTCCTGGCCGGGGCCATGCCGCCGCCGATCGAGATGTTGGTATCGAACAGGAAGCGCAGCGGGGCTTCGGCGCCGCCGGTGGGGACGCCGACAAAGCCGAGGGCGCCGCCCGGGCGGACGCTGTGCAGGGCCTGTTCCATGGATTCCTTGGTCCCCACGCACTCCAGCACGGAGTCGGCGAGCACACCGCCAAGCAATTCGCGGACCTTGGCGACGCCCTCGTCCCCGCGTTCGGCGACGATGTCCGTGGCCCCGAATTCGCGGGCGATCGCCTGGCGGTCGGCGTGCCGTGACATGGCGATGATCCGCTCCGCGCCGAGGCGCTTGGCGGCCAGGACGCCGCAGAGCCCGACGGCGCCGTCGCCGACCACCACGACCGTCCGGCCGGGACCGGCCTTGGCCGCGAGGGCTGCGTGGTGGCCGGTGGCCATGACGTCGGAGAGCGTGAGCAGGCTGGCGCGGAGGGCGTCGTCCGGGTCGGTGACGCCCGGGACCTTGACCAGCGTGGACTCGGCGAGCGGTACGCGCACGGCCTGGCCCTGGCCGCCGTCGATCCCGTGGCCGGTGTCATCCTTGCCGCCCCAGCCGGCGAGGTGGTCGCAGGCGACCGTGACGCCGTCGAGGCACTGCGGGCACGCACCGCAGCTGACCACGAACGGGGCGATCACGTAGTCGCCCACGGCGAGGTCTTTGATGTCGTCGCCGATGCTTTCGACCGTTCCGATGAACTCGTGCCCGATCGCGGACGGCTTGTGGGTGGGCTTGACCCCGCGGTACGGCCAGAGGTCCGAGCCGCAGACGCAGGAGGCGGTGACCTTCACGATGACGTCGGTGGGCAGCTGGAGGGTGGGGTAGTCGCGGTCTTCGACTCGGATGTCGCCGGGACCGTGGATGATGGTGGCGCGCATGGGTGCTCCTCGCATTGTGGTGGATGGGCTGGGAACGAGTTTAGTCCCGTGGCATGCCGGCCACGTAGGCGAGGACAAGCAACGCGGGGTCAGGTACGGCCCATCAAGCCGCCCGGCATGGGCTGTATCTGACCCCGCGTTGCTTTAGAGGGCTTCGAGCACGCTGACGTAGTTGGCGATGCCCACGCCGCCCATGTTCTGCACCGCGGCCCGGCGCGGGTTGGCCAGCTGCATGTCGCCGGCGGTCCCGGTGAGCTGCATCGCGGCGATGACGTGCTGGGAGACGCCGGTGGCGCCGACGGGGTGGCCCTTGGCCTTGAGCCCGCCCGAGACGTTGACCGGCAGCTTGCCGTCCTTGAAGACCCAGCCTTCTTCCAGCGCCCGGGCGCCCTGGCCGCGTTCGGTCAGCCCCATGGCCTCGTACATGAGCAGTTCGGCGATGGTGAAGCAGTCGTGGACTTCCGCGAAGTCGAGCCCCTCCAGCCCGACGCCGGCCATCCCCAGGGCCCGCTGCCAGGAGGCGCGTGTGGCGGCGAATTCGGTGGGGTCCCGGCGGTCGGCGGGGAAGAAATCGTTCGCCTGGCCGAAGCCGGCGAGCCGCACCGGGGCGGTTGCCCCGCCGGTAGGGGCAACGCTGAGGACGACGGCGGCGGCGCCGTCGGAGACGGGGGAGCAGTCGGTGCGGCGCAGCGGATCGGCCACCATCGGGTTCTTGTCCGAGACGGTGCGGCAGAACTCCTCGCCGAGGTCCTTGCGGAGCTGGGCGTAGGGGTTGTCGACGCCGTTGCGGTGGTTCTTCGCCGCGATGGTGCCCAGGACGTCGCCGAGCTTTCCGTTGCCGTCGCCATAGCGCTTGCCGTAGTGCTTCGCGACCTCCGCGAAGAGCCCGGTGAACCCGGTGGTGGAGGCCTTGCCGGCCATGTCGTAGTCCGCGCCGAGCAGGGCCGCGCCCACGACGTCGGCCCCGGCGTGGGTCATCTTTTCGGCGCCGATCACCAGGACGGTCTTCGCGGTGCCGGCAAGCAGGGACTTGGTGCCCTGCTGGAATGCGGCCGAGCCGGAGGCGCAGGCGTTCTCCACCCGAGTGGAGGGTACGTTGGCCAGTTGATCCGAGACCTGCAGTGCGAGGGAGGACGGGAAGGCCAGCGGCATCATGCCGGAGTTGAACTGGCCGAGGTAGATCTCATCGATCTGGCCGGGCTCGATCCCGGCGTTGCCGATCGCCTCGGTGGCGACCTGCACGATCAGGGACTCCAGGGTTTCTTCGCTCAGCTTGCCGAACCGGCTGTGGCCCCAGCCGGTGAGCAGGACGTCCTTGCCGAACTGGTCTTTGAGGCTCATGCCGTCGCTCCTTCAAATTCGAGCGCGACATCGAAGTCGGCTTCGGTCTTTTCGCGGATTTCCTCCACGGTGACGCCGGGCGCGAGGCGCGTGAGCGTGAGCTTCCGCCCGCCGCCTGCTTCGTGTTCATTCTTCACAAGGTCGAAGACCGCGAGGTCGCTGATGATGCGGTCCACGCAGCTGAGCCCGGTGAGCGGCAGCGTGCATTCCTTGACGATCTTGGCGCTGCCGTCCTTGGCGTTGTGCTCGGTCAGGACCACGACGCGCGGGGTGCCGGCCACGAGGTCCATGGCGCCTCCCATGCCCTTGACCATCTTGCCGGGGATGGTCCAGTTGGCGAGGTCGCCGGCACCGGAGACCTGCATGGCACCGAGGATCGCGACCTTCACGTGGCCGCCGCGGATCATGCCGAAGGACGTCGCGGAGTCGAAGATGCTGCCGCCGGGCAGGACCGTGACGGTCTGCTTGCCGGCGTTGATCAGGTCCGCGTCTTCCTCGCCCTCGAAGGGGAATGGGCCCATGCCGAGGAGGCCGTTCTCGCTCTGCAGGACAACGCGGACGCCGTCGGGCAGGTTGTTGGCCACCAGCGTGGGGATGCCGATGCCAAGGTTGACGTAGTCGCCGTCGTTCAGTTCTTCGGCCGCGATTGCGGCCATTTCATCTCGGGTCCAGGCCATGGTGGTTCTCCTTGGAAAGTCAGGGTGCAAAGGGTGGGGCGCGAACGCCGGCGCGCCCGGGGTGGGCGGCGCTCGGGCCGGATTAGACGGTGACGGCGGAGGCGGCCTGCGCCGCCGCCGCTTCCGCTGCGGGCCGCGGGCGGACGGTGCGCTGTTCGATGTCCTTGACGCGGCCGCTGGCCTGGACCAGGCGCTGTACGAACACTCCGGGGGTGATGATGTGGTTCGGGTCCAGCTGGCCGGGCTCGACGATCACTTCGGCCTCGGCGACCGTCACGGCTCCGGCGGTAGCCACCACCGGATTGAAGTTCTGCGCGGTGTACCGGTAGATCAGGTTGCCGTCGGTGTCGGCCGTGTGGGCGTGAACCAGGGCGACGTCGGCCTTGATGGCGCGCTCCTGGACATAGGTCTCGCCGTCGAACTCCGCCAGCGGCTTGCCTTCGGCGACGAGGGTGCCCACGCCGGTCTTCGTGTAGAACGCCGGGATGCCGGCGCCGCCGGCGCGCAGCCGCTCAGCAAGGGTGCCCTGCGGGGTGAACTCCACCTCCAGCTGGCCGGCGAGGTACTGCTCGGCGAACAGCTTGTTTTCCCCAACGTAGGACGCGATGACCTTACGGACCTGGCCGCCCTCGATCAGGACCCCGAGGCCCTTGCCGTCCACGCCCATGTTGTTGGAGACGACCGTCAGGTCCTTCACCCCGGAGTCCCGCACCGCCTCGATCAGGTCAGCGGGGATCCCGCTGAGCCCGAAACCGCCGACGGCGAGCGTCATGCCGTCCCGCAGTACGTCCTGCAAAGCGCCCGCTGCCCCGGATTTCACCTTTGACATCGCATCTCCTCATTGAGCTCGTCTTGCTATCCACCCCGGCAATCCACTTTGTGGACTCCATGCCTGAAGAAGGAGCCTATGGTGTGTCACAGACCACTGTCAACGTGAATTTTCCCCGTAAACTGGCGGAGTTTACAGTGTGGACGCTACCCTTGGGACTATCCATTATGTGGATACCTGATGGCAAAATCGGGTAAAAGCAACGTGGGTGACAGCATCATTCAGTTCCGGGCCGACGTGAGGCAAGCAATGAATACAACCCCCGTCCAGGGCGCCCAGGTGGTCAGCCGGGCAGCCGGCCTGCTGCGCCTGGTCGGCCGGAAGCCGGAGGGCTGCCCCCTGGTGGAGCTCGTGCGCGAATCCGGCCTGACGCGGCCCACCGTGCACCGGCTGCTGAGCTCGCTCGCGGCCGAGGGGCTGCTGGACCAGGACCCGGGCAGCGGTAACTGGGTCCTGGGACCGGAGATTCTGCTGCTGGGGTCTGTGGCCTCGGCGCGCTTCCCCCTGGAGGACATCGCGAGGCCGAGCCTGCGCCGCCTGGCCGAGGAGACCGGCGAAAGCGCTTTCTTCTCCATCCGCCGTGGCAACGAGACCGTGTGCCTGCTCCGGGAAGAAGGCAGCTTCCCGGTCCGTTCCTTCGTGCTGCACGAGGGGGTGCGGTTCCCGCTGGGCGTCGCCTCCGCCGGCACCGCCATCATGGCCTTCCTGCCAGCACAAGAGCAGGAAGAACTGCTCGCCAACTGGGCAGCCCATGCCGGCAGCTTTGCGGCCGCGCACACCGCAGCACTGGTCAGGGAGAACCTGGAAGCGACGCGGCAGGCCGGCTATTCGGTCAATCCGGGGCTGGTCCTGGAAGGCAGCTGGGGGATGGGTGCGGCGGTCTTCGACCAGCGGGGGCGCCCCGCCTGGGCGCTGTCCCTGACCGGCATCGAACCGCGCTTCCGGGAGGACCGGCGTCCGCAGCTGGGGCGGCTGCTCCTGGAAGAAGCGCACCGGATCTCCACGCTGCTGACCCGCTCGCCAGGCGCCTGACCCTCGTCACGGGCCCCGGTTCGGCTCGGGCTGCTTCGGACAGTTCAACTTGCCGGGCGACTCTTGCGCAGCCGCCGCTTGTGCCAGAAGCTGGCAGCACAGGCCGCAGCGCGTCGAGCCGAAGGAGCAAAGCCCCGTGAAAGACATCAAGATCTCTTTCGATCACTATGGCAGCCCGGACGTCGTCACCGTTGGCGAGGAGAAACCGCCGGTTCCGGGGGAGAACGAGGTCCAGGTGGGAATCCGCGCCGTCGGCGTCAACCCGGTGGACTGGAAAGTCGTTGCCGGCTACCTGGAGCCGTACCTTGCCCTGGACTTCCCTGCAGTTCCCGGCTGTGAGGCGGCAGGAATCGTGACCGCCGTTGGCCCCGGCGTGACCGGCTATGAGGTGGGTGACGACGTCATCTGGAATGGCATTTCCGGGGCCTACCGTGCCGTGGCCAATTTTCCGGTCGACCAGCTGACGCCAAAGCCCGCGGGCATCGATTTCGAGCAGGCGGCATGCGTCGCGATAGCTGGCGGCACAGCGTATTCAGCGCTGGTTCAGCTTGGCATTGGCGTGGGGGACACGGTCCTCATCCACGGCGCAGCGGGCGGGGTCGGCTCGGCGGCGGTCCAGATCGCACGGCACCTCGGCGCCCGGGTCATCGGGACCGCTTCAGAGCAGAACCACGACTACTTGCGCGGCCTCGGCGCCGTGCCTGTGGCCTATGGCGAAGGGCTCGTGGAACGCGTCCGCGCACTGGGCACCATCACCGCCGTCGTGGACACCTTTGGCGGGGAGGAGACGACGACGGCGACGGTCCATTTGCTTGGCGGCCACGGCGCCGCGGTGACCACAGTGCCTGGAAAGGAGGCCAACGCCGCCGGAATTGCACCGGTCAGGCTGCTGGACGGACGGGTAGCGGAGGCGGCCCGGCTGTCGGCCGGGGGAAAGCTCCGCTTCAGCATTCAGGAGCGGATTCCCCTCACCGATGCGGCCCGGGCACTGGGCATCAGCCGCGCAGGCCATGTCCGGGGCAAACTCGTGCTGATCCCGTGATTGGACCCCCGCGGGGCGAGCCTGCAGCCCGGCCCGGGGCTCTCGGCTCAGGCTATTTCCACCAGGTGTCGAAAATCGTCACCGGGACCGTGCGCTTGTGGCGGGTCCGCAGGTACATCGCCTCGATCCGTTCGGCAGCGGCATCGGGTACGTCACGGCCCTCGAGGTAGTCATCGATCAGGTCGTAGCCCAGGCCGAGTTCGTCCTCGTCGGTGCGGCCCGGCTTGCCGTCCAGCAGATCCGCCGTCGGAACCTTTTCCCAGATCCGGGCCGGTGCGCCGAGTTCCGCCAGCAGGGCGCGGTTCTGTCGCTTGTTAAGGCCGAACAGCGGCAGGATGTCCGCGCCGCCGTCGCCGAACTTGGTGAAGAACCCCGTGACGGACTCGGCGCCGTGATCCGTGCCGATCACCAGGTAGTTGTGCTCGCCGGCCAGGGCGTACTGGGCAATCATCCGGGTCCGGGCCTTGGTGTTGCCCTTGTGGAAATCGGAGATCTCCGTGCCCACGGTCTTCTCGAACTCGTCCTCGAAGCCATCTACTGCCGCCGAGATGTTGAACGTCCATTCGGTCTTGGCTCGCACGAAGTCCAGGGCCGCCTGCGCGTCGTCCTCGTCATGCTGGACGCCGTAGGGCAGCCGCACGGCCACGAAGTTCGCCTCGGTGCCCTCGGCCTCGAGTTCCTCGACCGCCAGCTGGGCCAGCCGCCCGGCCAGGGAGGAGTCCAGGCCGCCCGAGATGCCCAGGACGAAGCCCTTGGTGTGGGTGGCCGCCAAGTATTCCTTCAGGAACGTCACGCGTTTGCGCACCTCCCCGGCAGGGTCGATCCGGGGCTGCACGCCCATTTCCTCGATGATCTTCGCCTGGAGTTCACGCATGCCTCACAGCCTAGTCAGCGGTGTCAACAACGCTCAACTATTGCGTCCGGACCGGCGGCTGACGAGCGGATCCGGCGTCGAAATGGCTTCGGTTCCGGACGGCGGCTACGGTTTCGGACCGTTGCGACTTGGATCCCCGGTGCGCCGGTCCGAATTCGGCGCCCCTGTCCGGAACCGCCGCGAAAACCTCACCACCGGCCGACGCCTGCCCGGTCCTGACTGGGCACCGGGCCGGACGCCGGGCCTATTGAGCCTGCCGCACCGGACCGGTGGAGCCGCGGACCGTGAGATGGGTGGGCATCACGGACCGGCTTCGGGTGCCACCGCCGGCGAGCGGGTTCAGCTGGGCCAGCAGCATGGACACCGCCACGCGGCCGGCCTGCTCGATCGGGGAGGCCATGGTGGACAGCGGCGGATTGCAGAAGTCGGCGCCAAAGATGTCGTCGCAGCCCACAATGCTCATGTCCTGCGGGACGCGGATGCCGCGTTCGCGAAGGCGCTGGAGCATGCCGATGGCGATGAGGTCGTTGAACGCGAGGCAGGCGGTGACCCCGCTGTGGACGGCGGCGTCCGCGGCTGCCGCGCCGGACTGTGTCTTGGGGGCGAACGGACCGAGCCGGCGCACCTCCACGCCGCGTTCCTCGGCAGCCACGGACAGCGCGGTCCACCGCCGTTCGCTGGACTGCGACGTCGTCGGGCCGGCCACATAGGCCACCCGGGTGTGCCCCAGCGAGATCAGGTGGTCCAGCGCCTGGCTGGTGCCGGACGGGGTGTCGATCAGGACCGCGGGAACGCCGGGCACGTCACGGTTGATCGCGACCATGGGCATCTTCGCCGCCGCGTTCAGCAGAGCTTCGTCGCTGAGCCGGGATGCGGCAACGATGATGCCGTCAGCGCTCTTGCGCAGCTGCTCCACGGTGCTGGCCTCCACCTCGTCGGACTCTTCCGTGTCCACCAGCAACTGGGTGTACCCGGCCGCCTTGAGCTGGAGCTGGGTTCCCCTGATGAGGTCGAAGTAGAACGGGTTGGTGATATCCGGAACCAGGACTCCCACCGCGCCCGTGCGCCCGGAACTCAGCGCCTTCGCCTGGCTGTTGGGTGTGTAGTGCAGCCGGGCCGCGGCCGCCTCGATCCGCTGCCGTGTCCTGATGTTGACCCGGTCCGGCGTGGAGAGGGCACGGGAAACCGTGGAGGCCGCCACGCCGCAGAGCGCGGCGATGTCATGGATGGTGGCCGGGCGGTCCACTGCTGCTGGTTGCGTCGTCGCCACGGCGCTCCTCTCTGAACGTGGTGGCCGGGCCGAGGTGGCCGGGGGCGGGTGGCCGGGCTGTGATTGCCGCCACAGGGCCGGTCAGCAAAGCATGCCACAGATTGTCAGAATTTGGCAACCGGTTGTCATTTGAGTGCGGTGCTGGCTAGACTGGGGCCCACACCGTTTGTGAACTGCGTCACCGCGCCGGAGCCGGAAGCTGCCCGCGGCGGCCGCGAAACCCAGGAGATCCGCGTGAGCAAAACACCACCCGCAGTCTGGTCGCTGTCAGGCTTCGGCGACGAAATAGATCCGGACCCGGCAGTTCAGGCCGCCGTGCTCCTGGCGCTGGGCGCAAGCCACATCGAGGTCCGCAGCGCCTGGGGCACCAACGTCTCCGAGCTGGAGCCCGCGCAGGTTGCCCGGCTCAAGGAAATCCTGGATGAAAAGGGCCTCAAGGTCTCGGCCGTGGCCAGCCCCATCGGGAAGGTGGACGTGAGCCTGCCGGTGGAGCACGAGCTGGCACGGCTCCGGCAGATCATCTCAGTGGCCAGGGGGCTGGATACACAATACGTCCGCATTTTCTCCTTCTTCCGGGCCGAAGGGCGCAGCGCGGAAGACATCCGCGAGGACGTCCTGGCCCGTATGGGCGCGCTGGCGGCGCTCGCCGCGGAATCCGGCGTCGTGCTCCTGCACGAAAACGAAAAGGGCATCTATGGCGATACCCCGCAGCGCGTGCTGGACATCATGGAATCCGTGAACTCGCCCGCGCTCCGCATCGCGTGGGACAACGCCAACTTCGTCCAGGTGGGCGTCAAGCCCTACACCGAGGGCTACGCCATGTTGCGCCCCTACCTCGAGTACTTCCAGGTCAAGGACGCGCTCGCCACCACCGGGGAAGTGGTCCCCTCCGGTGGGGGCGACGGCGAGCTCGACGCCACCATCGCCGCCCTCAAGGCGGATGGTTACGCCGGCTTCGCCTCGCTGGAACCCCACCTGGCCAGCGCCCACGAACTCGGCGGCTTCTCGGGCCCGGCGGCCTTCGGCACCGCGGCCCGCGCCTTTGCCGCGCTGGCCGCGAAAAACCAGATCGAACTCGTGTAATCGGCCTTCTTTAGCAGGCATGCACCACCACTAGGGAAAGAGGGAACTCCGGATGCCAAAAGCGGCAATCATCGGCTGCGGCGACGTGTCGGTCGTTCACTTTGAAGCACTTGCAGGGATGGACAACGCCGAATTGATGGCCGTCTGTGACCCGGATCCGGCACGCCGGGCGGCGGCGCAGGAGGCCCACGGCGTCCCCGGCTTCGCGGACTACCGCGACATGCTCGAGGTGGCAGCTCCCGACGTCGTGCACATCACCACCCCGCATCACGAACACGCGGCGATCGCGATCGAATGCCTGCGCCGCGGTGTCCACGTGGTGCTGGAAAAGCCCCTGGCGCACACCCTGGCCGAGGGCGAAAGGCTGCTGGCCGCGGCTGCCGACAGCACGGCGAAAATTGCCCTGTGTTTCCAGAACCGCTACAACGCCCCGGTGCAGGAAATGCGCCGACTGCTGGACTCCGGCGAACTGGGCCAGGTGCGGGGGGCCTCGGCCACGGTCATGTGGCACCGGGATGCCGATTACTACCTCAGCCGGCCCTGGCGCGGAAACTGGGCCGAGGGCGGCGGGGGGCTGATGATGAACCAGGCCATCCACACCGTTGACCTGCTGCAATGGCTGGTGGGCGACGTCGTCGCGCTCGCAGGCAGCGCCTCGACCCATGCGCTGGCAGAAACCATCGAGGTGGAGGACACTGCGGAGTTCGCCGCGCTGCACAGCAGCGGGGCGCGCTCCGTCTTCTACGCCACCCTGGCCAACACCGTCAACGCACCAGTCACGCTGGACATCAGCACCGAGAGGGCAACATTGAGCCTGCGCGGGGACCTGACAGTCACTTACGACGACGGGCGCAGCGAGGTGGTGCGTGAACGCGCCAAGGGATCCGGCGGCCGGTCCTACTGGGGCGTTTCGCATGCCCTGCTGATCGCAGATTTCTATGCCGGACTGGCGCAACCGGGCCCGTTCTGGATTGACGCCGCCGAAGGGGCGAAGTCGCTGCGGATCGTGAAGGAACTCTACCGCCAGTCCTACCCCGGCTCTGAGGAAAAAGTGTCCTGACCGAAGCCGCCGCCGCGACCGTGCGCGGCCATGCGGACTTCCGTTGCGCTGCTTGTGCACTCCGCTGCGAACGTCGTGCTTGCCCAGTACGTGCGCCCCTCAGGCGCGCCGCGCTGCGTCTCCGTCCGGTGCCGTCGTAGTGCTTGGCCACGCCCGGATTCGCAATAATTCAAAAAATAATGACAACCGGTTGCCAGATGTGGCAACCCAACGTACGCTGAACCCACAAGCGGCGGTGTGGCCCAAGCCACATTGCCGCCATCAACGTCCGTGCAGCGGACCTCGAGAAGCGATCCAAAGGAGCCAACAATGAAGTTCGGTCCCAAGGCAGCAGCTGCTGCCCTCATCCTCAGCGCATCCCTCGCGCTCACCGCCTGTGGCGGCGGCGCCGCAGCAGGCGGCGCAGGCACCACAGCCACGTCCCTGACGCTCGGCACCATCCAGGACGTCCGGTCCTGGGATCCGGCCCAGGCCCATGTGGGCCATATCCTCCAGCCGTACCAGGCCGTCTACGACACCCTGATCCTGCGCGAGCCGGACGGAAAGCTCAGCCCCATGCTGGCGACGGCCTGGAAGTACAACGCAGCAAACACCAAACTGACGGTGGACCTGCGCTCGGACGTCACCTTCAGCGACGGAGCAAAGTTCGACGCCGAGGCTGCCAAGGCCAACATGGACCACTTCAAGACGGCCAATGGTCCGCAGATGGCCCAGCTCAATGCCGTCAAGGACGTGGCCGTTGTGGACGCCGATACCATCGACATCAACCTCAGCACCCCGGACCCGGCCCTCGAGTACTTCCTCAGCCAGGCGGCCGGCCTGATGGGCAGCCCCAAGGCGCTCGGCACCGAGGGCATCAAGACCGAGCCGGTGGGCTCCGGGCCCTACGTGATGGACAAGGCCGCGTCGGTCAAGGACTCCCAGACCGTGTTCACCGCCCGGAAGGACTACTGGAACAAGGATCTGCAGAAGTACTCCAAGCTGACCTTCAAGATCCTGACCGACCCGACCGCCCGCACCAACGCCCTGGTCTCCGGCCAGGTGGACGCCACACTCCTGGACCCCAAGAACGGCAAGCAGGCCGAAGGCGCCAAGATGAAGCTGGCCGCCAACGAGGTGGACTGGCAGGGGCTGCTCCTCCTGGACCGTGACGGTGCCAAGAACCCCGCACTGCAGAACGTCAAGGTCCGCCAGGCCATCAACTACGCCTTTGACCGCAAGACCATCCTCGACCAGGTCCTGTTGGGCCAGGGCACCCCGACGTCCCAGCCGTTCGGCAAGGCCAGCGGCGCCTGGACCGAAGAACTGGAGAACTACTACAGCTACGATCCGGCCAAGGCCAAGCAGCTCCTCAAGGAAGCCGGCTATGAAAACGGCGTGACCCTGGAAGTCCCCAGCATCCCCGACTTCCAGACTCAGATTTCCGTGGTCCAGCAGCAGCTGGCAGACGTCGGTATCACCCTGAAGATTGGCGCCGCGCTCACCAACACCTTCACCTCCGATGTGGCTGGACAGAAGTACACCACCATGTACTTCTCCCTCTTTCAAGGCCAGCCGACAGTTGCCATCAACCAGATCATCTCCACCAAGGCGCTCTACAACCCGTTCAAGAACGCGTCGCCGGAGCTCGACGCCAAGATTGACGCCGTGCGCAACGGCGGGGCTGACGCGGGCAAGCTGGCCCAGGAAGTGAACAAGTACGTGGTGGAGCAGGCCTGGTTCGCGCCGCTGTTCCGCGTCAACCAGATGTACTACCACAACGCCAAGGTCGACGTCACACCCCAGATCCAGCAGGCCGTTCCGTCCATTTACAACTACTCACCCGCCAAGTAGGACACCATGATCAGGTTCATTGCGAAACGACTGGGCAGCGGGCTGGTGGTGCTGCTTGTTGTCTCGGCGCTCACCTTCTTCCTGCTCTATATGTCCAGCGGGAGCATCGCCAGGAACATCCTGGGCGATCAGGCCACCGCTGAGCAGGTGGCGATGAAAGAACACGAGCTGGGGCTGGACCAGCCCCTGCTGACCCGCTACTTTGCCTGGGTGGCCGATGCCCTCAGCGGAAACCTGGGCGCCTCCTGGTTCTCCTCGGAACCGGTGGCCAACTCCCTGGCCACCCGGATTCCGGTGACCATGACCATGGTTTTCGCCGCAATGATCCTGATCGCAATTTGTGCCGCACTCATCGGTGTCTTCGCCGCGGTCAAGCGCGGCTGGGTGGACAGGGTGGTCCAGGTTGGCGCCATCATCGGCGACTCCGTTCCGGGGTTCGTGATCGGCGTCATCCTGGTCACCATCCTGGCCATCCAGCTGGGCCTGTTCCCGGCCACCAGCACCATTTCCCCGGATTCCGGGGCCGACGCGTGGGTCTATTCCATGTCGCTTCCGGTGATAGCCCTGCTGATCAACGGCGTCACCGGGGGCGCGCAACAGATCCGCAGCGCCGTCATCAAACAACTCGAGCGGGACTATGTCCGCACCCTGCGCAGCCGCGGGATCGGCGAGCGGGAAATCCTGTTCAAGCACGTCCTGCGCAGCGCCGCGCCGGCCGGCCTGACGGTGCTGAGCCTGCAGCTGATCGGCATGCTGGGCGGCGTGGTGATCATCGAGCAGATCTTCGCCCTTCCCGGCATGGGTCCGATGGCGGTCGCCGCCACCGGCCAGTCGGATCTTCCGGTGGTGATGGGCGTCGTGATGTACACGGTGGTCGTCGTCATTGTGGTGAACCTGCTGGTGGACATCCTCAATGGCTGGCTCAACCCGAAAGTACGTGTGTCATGAACAATTCCTCCGAAGAAGCCGCCGCAACCGCGGCATCCGCCGCCATTCCGATTCACCCCGGCCAGAGCGGCACCGTGGTCCGGTCCACCGTCATCCGGCGCCTGTTCAGGAACCCGCTGGGCATCGTTGCCATGACCATCCTGCTGGCGATCTCGCTCCTGGCGGTACTCGCCCCGGTCCTGGCGCCCTTCGAGCAGAACTACGCCAACATCGCCAAGACCCTCGCCGCCCCGGACTCCGTAAACATCCTCGGAACGGACAGCGCCGGGCGCGATGTCTGGAGCCGGCTCCTGTACGGCGCGCAGCTGACGCTGCTTTCCGCCCTGCTCTGCGCGGGCGTGGCCATTGCCATCGGCCTGCCGTCCGGCCTGGTCGCCGGGTACTACGCCGGCAAATTCGAGGCAGTCTCCAACTGGGTGGTCGGCATCCTCATGAGCCTCCCCGGGCTGATCGTGCTGCTGACCATCCGGGCGGCCTTCGGCCCTTCGGTCTGGATGTCCATGATCGCCTTCGGCATCCTGATCAGCCCGTCCTACTTCCGGCTGACCCGCACGGCCGTCCAGTCGGTGCGCAACGAGCTCTATGTCGACGCCGCACGGGTCTCCGGGCTGTCCGACCTCAGCATCATCGCCCGCCACATCTTCTCCGTGGTCCGCGCCCCCATCATCATCCAGACCGCGGCGATCGCCGGCGTGGCCATCGCCATTCAGTCCGGTCTGGAATTCCTCGGCCTGGGCGACCCCACCAAGGCCACCTGGGGCGTGATGCTCTCGGAGGGCTTCAAGAACGTCTACCTCACTCCCACGCTGCTCTTCTGGCCGGCACTGGCCATGGCGCTGACCATCGGCGGCCTGGTCCTGCTGGGCAACGCCATCCGCGATGCCCTTGAAGACGGCGAAAAGATCACGCATCGCAAGAAGCCAAGGGGAAACGGCATCAGCAAACGCACGACGGCGGCGCCCGCCGCCGCGCGCCCGTCGCGGAAGTCAGTGGCCGCCGTCGACCCCGGAACCGAACACCACCTGGTCAAGGTGACCAATCTCGGGGTCGGCTATCCGCAGGCAGACGGTTCCATCAAGAAGGTCGTCGACGACGTCTCCTTCCACGTGGACCGCGGCGAGATCCTGGGCATCGTGGGCGAATCCGGTTCGGGCAAGTCCCAGACCGCCTTCTCCATCCTGGGGCTGCTGCCGGACAATGCCCGCATCGTGGCCGGCTCCATCCAGTTCGACGGCAACTACACCGTTGCCCCGGGCGAGGAGCGCGTCAGCCAGGAGCGCCTGTCCAAACTGCGCGGCAGGCGGATTTCCTACATCCCGCAGGAGCCCATGAGCAACCTGGACCCGGCCTTCACCATCGGCTACCAGCTCGTGACGCCCATGGTCCGCGTCCTCGGCATCTCCAAGGCCGAGGCCAGGAGGCGGGCATTGAAGCTGCTCACCGACGTCGGAATCGCCAACCCGGAACGGACCTTCAACGCCTACCCGCATGAAGTCTCCGGCGGCATGGCCCAGCGCGTCCTGATCGCCGGCGCCATCAGCTGCGAACCGGACCTGGTTATTGCCGATGAGCCCACCACGGCCCTGGATGTCACGGTGCAGGCGGACGTGCTGGACCTGCTGCGCGAGCTCCAGCAGCGCCTGAACATCGGCGTCATCCTGGTGACCCACAACTTCGGGGTGGTGGCGGACCTCTGCGACCGTGTGGCTGTCATGCAGAACGGCCGGCTCGTGGAGGAAGGATCCGTCCGTGACATCCTGCGCAATCCGCAGGAGCCTTACACGCAAACGCTCCTGGCATCGATGCTTGAGGGCAAGGAACCCATGTCCATGCTCGTTTCCACCGGCCAGAAGGAGCCAGTCGCATGAGCCCCACCGACAGCGCTCCGCTGCTCGCGGTAGACCAACTGATCGTCGAGTACCCCAGCAAGAAGTTCCGGGCCAAGCCCTTCCGCGCCCTGACGGACATCAACATCACCATCGGCCGCGGCGAAACCCTCGGCCTGGTGGGGGAGTCCGGTTCCGGCAAGACCACGCTGGGCCGCGCCATCCTGGGGCTGGCCCCGGTGACCGGCGGGAAGATCAGCTTCGACGGCAAGGACATCAGCCGCGCCACCCGCAAGGACCGGCGGGTCCTGAGCCGTGACCTGCAGGTGGTGTTCCAGGATCCCTACACCTCGCTGAACCCGGCCTTGGAGATCGGCGACATCCTCGCCGAACCACTGGGCGTGCAGGGCATGGACGCCACGGCGGCCAAAAAGCGTGTGAGGGAACTGCTGGACCAGGTGGGTCTGCCCGCCGACGCCATCAACCGGCTGCCGCGCGAATTCAGCGGCGGACAGCGCCAGCGCGTGGCGATCGCCCGCGCCCTGGCCCTCTCGCCCAAGCTGATCGTCTGCGATGAGCCGGTCAGTGCCCTGGACCTCTCCACCCAGGCCCGGGTGCTGGACCTGTTCCTGCAGATCCAGAAGGACACCGGTGTGTCCTACCTCTTCGTCTCCCACGACCTCGACGTCGTCCGGCACATCAGCCACCGCGTCGCCGTGATGTACCACGGGGAGATCGTCGAACAAGGCCCGGCCGGCGTCGTCACCACCGACCCCGACCACCCCTACACCCAGCGGCTGCTGCTCGCCTCCCCGGTCCCGGACCCGGACCGGCAGGAACAGCGCCGCGCGGACCGGCACCGCCTGCTCGAGACGCAGCGCATGCAGCACGAACAAGCGGGCGCCCTCGCCTGAGGCCACCCGCGCCGTCAGGCAGAACGGCCGGCGCCCTGGCGGCAGCACCTAACCGGCAACGAGGGCCCTTGCGGGTCCGTAACACCACGGAGGAATACAGTGGCCAAAATTGGCGTACAAGCGATGATGCTGAAAGACAGCTTCGCCGAAGTGGGGGCGTTCGAGACGCTCCGCAAGGTGAGCGCGATCGGATACAACGCCGTCGAGATCTCCCAGATCCCGATGACCCCGGAGAACGTCGCCGAGCTGGACCGCGCCCGGAGCGAACTGGGCATGGACATCGCGGCACTGTCCGTCGCGATGGAGACTCCAAAGGGCCGTCCCGGGGACTCCCTGGCGGAGCACTTCGACAAGATCGTGGCGGACGCCAGACGCCTGGACTCCAGCCTCCTGCGGATCGGCATGCTGCCGTTCCCGGCCATGAAGTCAATCGCGGCAGTCGTTGATTTCGCCAAGGAGGCCAACGAGTACGCGCAGCGCCTGCAGGAACAGGGCCTGAGCCTGTATTACCACAACCACCACATCGAGTTCGCGAAGTTCGACGGCAAATTCATGCTGGACATCATTGCCGAGAACTCCCCGGCCATGGGCATGGAAATCGATGTGCACTGGGTGCAGCGCGGCGGCCTGGACCCGGTCCGGACGCTGCAGAAGTACGCCGGCCGCACGGCCATGGTCCATCTGAAGGACTACCGGATCGGAGAACTGCCGGAGTCCTCGTTCGGGCTCCTGGATTCCGGGGACATCATGGGCTTCATGACCGAGTTCAAGAATGTGGTCCAGTTCGCTGAAGTGGGCGAAGGCAACCTGGACTTCGCATCCATTGTTCCGGCCGCCCAGGCCGCCGGCGCCCGGTACCTGCTCGTGGAGCAGGACGAACTCTACGGGCGCACCGTCTGGGACGCGCTGCAGACCTCCCACGACAACCTGGTGGCGCTCGGCCACGCCGAACTTTTCTAACCCACCCCCACTGACTACGGAGAACCACCACATGAGCAAGCAAGTACGCCTGGGCATCATCGGCCTGGGCCAGCAGGGCGGCGCCTACGCCCAGTTCATCACCGACGGCCTGGTCCCGAACATGGTGATCGGCGCCATCTGCGACACCGACCCCGCGAAAAAGGAACTGGCGGCCGCCAGGTACCCCGACGCGCCCTTCTACGACGACTACATCACGATGCTGGAAAGCGGCGACGTCGATGCGGTCGTGACGTGCGTGCCGCACTTCCTGCACCCGGAAATGGGGATCGAGACTCTCAAGCGCAACATCCACGCCCTCGTGGAGAAGCCGGCCGGCGTCTACACCAAGCAGGTCAGGGAGCTCAACGAATTTGCCGCGGGCAAGCCCGAACTGTCCTTCGCCATCATGTTCAACCAGCGCAACAACCCGCTGTACCAGAAGCTGAAGGAGATCGTCGACGGCGGCGAGATCGGCGGCATCCGCCGCACCAACTGGATCATCACCAACTGGTGGCGACCGCAGGGCTATTACAATTCCAGCGAATGGCGCGCCACGTGGGGCGGCGAGGGCGGCGGCGTTCTGGTCAACCAGGCCCCGCACCAGCTGGACCTGTGGCAGTGGATCTGCGGCGTGCCGAAGTCCGTCTACGCCAAGGTGGCCTACGGCTTTCGCCGCGACATCGCCGTGGAGGACGAAGTCACTGCCGTGGTGGACTACGGCAACGGCGCCACGGGCGTCTTCGTCACCGCGACGCACGACCTCGTGGGAACCGACCGCTTCGAGATCCTGGGCGACCAGGGCAAGATCGTGGTGGAGAACAGCAAGACCGCCACCGTGACCCGCCTGAAGAAGCCCGAGCGTGAACTCAGCGACGGCATGGGCATGGACGATGTCCGCAAACTTTTCATGGGCGAGCTGAATCCCGGCGAGTACTACACCACCGAGGTCATCGAGTTCGAGTCCGCCTGGGGCGCGCAGCACTCCGGCGTCCTGGCGAACTTCGCCGCCAACATCCTGGACGGCACGCCGCTGCTGGCCCCGGGGTCGGACGGCATCAAGGGTGTCCGGCTGGCCAACGCCATCCACCTCTCGAGCTGGACCGGCACGGAAGTGGCGCTGGACTTCGACGAGGACGAGTTCCTCGCCGAGCTGAACAAGCGCATCGCGGACGAGGGCAAGTTCGCCGAGCGCTCCTAGCCCGCCCCGCCCCGCCGCAGCAGGGGCCGTTTTGAGCACTCAAAACGGCCCCTGCTGGGGGCTGGTTGGGTTGTTTCCTCGTTAGGATGGGGCGGTGACTGAACCCAAGACGCCGGACGCTGCCGCAACAACCGACCCGGCCAAGAAGCACTCCCGGTCCGGAAAGTCCCACGCCACCATCTACGACATTGCCAAGGTTGCCGGCGTCAATCCTTCCACCGTCTCACGGGCGCTGAGCAAGCCCGGCCGGGTCAGCGCCAAGACGCAGAAACTCATCGAGGACGCGGCCGCCGAGCTGAACTACCAGGTCAATCCGTTCGCCCGCGCGCTGCCCACCGGCCGCACCAACACCTTCGGCCTGATCGTCGCGGACATCACCAACCCCACCTTTTTCGACATCATCCGCGGGGCGGAAACGACCGCCACGCTGCGGGACTACACCCTGGTGCTGGCCGAGTCGGCCGAGTCCGGCGTCACCGAACTGACGGCAGCACGCCGGATGATGGCCACCGTGGACGGCCTCATCCTGGCCAGCCCCCGCATGGACGACGACGACATCCGCGCCATCGCCCGGGACAAGCCGGTGGTGGTCATCAACCGCGAGGTCGACGGCGTGCCGTGCGTGGTTCCCGACGTCAACAAGGGCATCAGCGAGGCAGTCCGCAGCCTGGCCGCCAACGGGCACCACAAGGTTGCCTTTGTTGCCGGGCCGCCGCAGTCCTGGATGTCCGCGCGCCGCTGGGAAGGCGTGCAGGCGGCCTGCGAGTGGTCCCGGCTCGAAGCCGTGCGGCTGGAATCCACCAAACCCACGGTCGACGGCGGCCGCCAGGTGGCGCGCGACGTCCGGACAAGCGGCGCCACGGCGGTGCTGACCTACAACGACCTCCTGGCCATCGGGCTCATGCAGGAACTCCAGGCCGCCGGCATGGTGGTCCCGGACCAGATCAGCATCGTGGGCTTCGACGACATCTTCGGCGCGGATTTCACCACGCCCCCGCTCACCACCGTGCGCTCGCCGCTGGGGGAGTGCGGCTCCGGCGCCGCGACGCTGCTCCTTGATCTGCTGCACGGTGGTGGGGAACCGGCCGCCACGCTGCGCGTCGAGACGGAGCTGGTGCTGCGCGGCTCGAGCGGGCGGCTGCTGCCCGCGGGCTAGCCACACCTGTGAGGCCATCCGCAACTTGATGGCAATTATTGGCAACCGGTTGACAAATGCCGGAGGCAAGCCGGACCATTGATCTATGTCACAGTCGATTGCCGCCAACCCAGACCGGCTTCTGCCCGCGGATCCCGGAACGCGCAGCATTGCGCGAGACCTCCTCCAGCGCGTCCAGGACCTCCCCATCATTTCCCCGCACGGGCACGTTGATGCCGCCGTCATCGAGCACAACAGCCCCTTCCCGGACCCGGCAGCGCTGCTGGTCAGCCCGGACCACTACGTCACCCGGCTGATCCACGCCAGCGGCGTCCCGCTGGACCGGCTCCGGGGCTCGGCCGCGGCGGAACCGGACTCCCGCACGGTCTGGCGCGAGTTCTGCAAGGCCTGGCCGCTCTTCGAAGGCACGGCCTCCGGCTACTGGCTCCGCACCCAGTTCAGCAGCGTCTTCGGCCTCCAGCAGGAGATCAACGCCGAGACCGCCGACGCCAGCTACGACGCGATCTCCGCCAAGCTGCTGGAGCCCGGCTTCCGTCCCCGCCAGCTCTTCAAGGACTTCAACATCGAGGTGCTGGCCACCACCGACGACCCCCTGGACAGCCTCGCCAGCCACGCGGCGATCGCCGAGGACCCCACCTTCCACGGCCGCGTCCTGCCCACCTTCCGCCCCGATGCCTACCTCAACATCGCGCACCCCACGTGGAGTGCGAATGTTGACCGGCTTATTGCGGCAGCGGGCGACGGCGCCGCCGGCTATGCCGGCTACATCACCGCCCTGGAAAACCGGCGCCGCTACTTCGTGGACCACGGTGCAGTCTCGGCCGACCACGGCGTCCGGACCCCGGCAACGCTCAAGCTCGACGCCGGCGACGCGGCCAGGCTGTTCGACCGCGCCCGCTCGGGCCAGGCCACGGCGGCCGACCGCGACGACTTCGAGGCCCACATGATGTACCAGATGGCACGGATGTCCGTGGAGGACGGCCTGGTCATGACCATCCACCCGGGGTCCTACCGCAACCACCACGAACCCACCTTCAACGCCTTCGGCGCCGACACCGGCCACGACATCCCGTTCGCCGTCAACTACACCGAGGCGATCCGTCCGCTGCTGCAGGACTTCGGCACCGCCAAGGACTTCCACCTGGTGCTCTTCACCCTCGATGAGACCGTGTTCTCCCGCGAACTCGCGCCGCTGGCGGGTTTCTACCCGTCGGTCTACCTCGGTGCGCCATGGTGGTTCCTGGACGCGCCCGACGCCATGCTGCGCTTCCGCTCGGCCGTGACCGAAACCGCAGGATTCTCCCGCTCGTCCGGCTTCATCGACGACACCCGCGCCTTCTGCTCCATCCCCGCGCGCCACGATGCCTCCCGCCGGATCGAGGCCTCCTTCCTGGCCAGGCTGGTCGCGGAGCACCGCGTCAGCGAGGACCGCGCCCATGAACTGATCGTCGACGTCGTGGACGGCTCACCCCGACGGGTGTTCAAACTGTGAGCGCCGAACTGACATCCGCACAGGAATCCGAGGTCGAGGCCGCCGTGGAACTTCCCCAACTGAGCCGCCGCCTGCGCCCCGGTGCGACGGCGCCTGTGCGGATCGTCCATCTGGGGCTGGGCGCCTTCCACCGCTCGCACCAGGGCTGGTACACCCACCAGGCGTCCGACGCAGCGGACTGGGGCATTGCGGCCTTTACCGGACGCCGCCCCGACGCCGCCCTGGCGCTGGCCGAACAGGACGGGCTCTACACGATCGTGAACCGGGCCGACGGCGGCGACACCTTCACCGTTGTCAGCAGCATCGTCGAAGCCGTGGACGGGGCGGATGTCCAGCGCCTGGCGGAGCTGGTTGCCGCGCCGGCCACCGCGGTGATCACCCTGACCATCACCGAGGCGGCCTACCGGCTCCGCGCCGACGGGCAGCTTGACCGCGCCGCGCCCGACGTCGCCGCCGACCTTGCGCTGCTGGCGTCCGGCAGCGCCAACCCGGCGACGCCGCTGGGCCGGCTGGTGCTGGCCCTCGCCGCCCGCCGGGCTGCCGGGGCGGGACCGCTCGCCGTCGTCTGCTGCGACAACCTTTCCAACAACGGCACCGTGGCGCACAATGCCGTGGCAGGCATGGCCGGGGCGTGGGACGCGGACCTGGCCGGATGGATCGACGCCAACGTCAGCTTCGTCAGCACCTCGGTTGACCGCATCACTCCCCGCACCACGGCCGCGGACATCGCCGCCGTCCAGGCCGCGTGCGGCTACCGCGACAATTCGCCCGTGGTGGCCGAGCCCTTCTCCAACTGGGTGCTCAGCGGGGAGTTCCCCGCCGGGCGGCCGCGCTGGGAAGACGCCGGAGCCGTGTTCGTCGCCGAGATCGAGCCGTACGAGAACCGCAAACTCTGGCTCCTGAACGGCGCACACTCCCTGCTGGCCTACGCCGGCCAGCTGCGCGGCCACACCACCGTGGCCGAGGCTCTGGCAGACCCGCTGTGCCTGCGGGCCATTGAAAGCTTTTGGGACGAGGCGGAGGCAAATCTGTCCGGGCCGGCGGGACATGCCGCCGAGCTGCAGATCCCGGCCTACCGCGCCGCCCTGCTGGAGCGATTCGGCAACGCCCGGATTGCCCACCACCTCGCACAGATCGCCATGGACGGCAGCACGAAGCTGCGGATGCGCGCCGTTCCGGTGCTGCGGGCCGAGCGTGCCGCGGGCAGGCCCGGCGCGGCGGCCGCGCTCATGATTGCCGCCTGGATGGACTACAGCGCCGCCTCGGCCGCGCTCCAGGATCCGCTCGCCGAGGAGGCAGCCGCAGCCAACCGGCTCGCGGGCGCCGAGCGGACCCGTGCACTGTTGGCCCTGGTGGATCCGGCCCTGGCCGGTGACCGTTCCGTCGTGGACCTCATTGAAAGCTTGCGCGGAACGTTCGGGGAGCAGGCTGTCTCCCCGTAACGCCCTGCGTGCAAGCAGTGCTGCCCGACTCCCGGATCATCGGGAGCCGGGCAGCAGTGTTTCAATGAACAGCGGAGTTTCAATGAACTTTCAACAAAATTATGGCAACCGCTTGCCATTTGATTGCCAGGTGATTAGGATTACAGCAAGAGCACAAACCGGCCCCGCAGCCGGACCCTAAAAACCCTCCCCGGCACTGCCCGCAAAGACGCGATAGGACCTCCCCAATGCTCAAGCCCCAGGCCAGCGAAACCCGCGAGATCGTCAACCTCGACGGCCTGTACCGCTTCAAGGTCGACCATGACCGCTCCGGCCACCGGGACGAATGGTTCAAGGCGCCCCTGGAAACCGGACTGGAAATGGGCGTCCCGGCCAGCTACAACGACGTCTTCCCCGACAAGGCTGTCCGGGACCACGTGGGCTACGTCTGGTACCAGCGCGACGTCCGCGTCCCGCGCGGCTGGGCAGGGGAGCGCATCCACGTCCGCCTCGACTCGGCCACCCACGAAGGCATGGTGTGGGTGGACGACACCCTGGTGGCCCAGCACACCGGCGGCTACATGCCGTTCAGCGCAGACATCACGGACCATGTGACACCCGGACAGGCCTTCCGCCTGACGGTCTCGGTCAACAACGAGCTCACGCAGGCCACCATCCCGCCCGGGACCATCACCGTCACCGGGGACGGCCGCCGGCAGCAGAGCTACCTCCACGATTTCTACAACTACGCCGGCCTGCACCGCAGCCTCTGGCTCTTCAGTACCCCCGCGGTCACGGTCGATGACATCACCGTCGTCACGGGCTTCGAAGGAACAACGGGCAGCGTCGACTACACGATTGCCACCGCCGGCGGCACCGGCACCGAAACGGTCACCGTTTCCCTCCGCGACGCCGACGGCGTCGAGGTCGCCCGCGCCGACGGCGCCCGCGGCACCCTGGCGGTAGCCGACGTCGTGCTCTGGAAGCCCGGCGCGGCCTACCTGTACAGCCTCACCGCGCAGATCCGGGACGGCGGCCGGCTGCTGGACAGCTACACCCTGCCGGTCGGCGTCCGCACCGTGGAAGTCAGCGGCAAGGAATTCCTCATCAACGGTGCACCGTTCTACTTCACCGGCTTCGGCATGCACGAGGACCACGTGGCCATCGGCAAGGGCCACAGCAACGCCCAGATGGTCAACGACTTCCAGCTCCTGGACTGGGTGGGCGCCAACTCGTTCCGGACCTCGCACTACCCCTACGCCGAGGAAGTCATGGAGTTCGCGGACCGGCACGGCATCGTCGTGATCGACGAAACCGCCGCCGTCGGACTGCACCTGGGCTTCGGCGCCGTCTTCGGCGGCATCGCCAGGAAGACCTACGTCGAGGGCGGCGTGGACGCCCACACCGCCGCCAACCACCGGCAGGCGATTACCGAACTCGTCGCCCGCGACAAGAACCACCCCTCCGTCGTGATCTGGTCGATCGCCAACGAACCCAACGGTTCCGAGGAGGGCGCCCGCGAGTACTTCGCACCCCTCGCGGAGCTGACCCGCAGCCTGGACCCCACCCGGCCCGTCGGCTACGTCAACGTCCTGTTCGACACCCCGGACAAGGAACTGCTCGGGGACCTGTTCGACGTGATCATGCTCAACCGCTACTACGGCTGGTACGTCGATAACGGCGACCTCGAAACCGCCGAGCAGCACCTCGAGAAGGAGCTGCGCGAGTGGGAAACCAAGTACGGCAAGCCCATGATCATGACCGAGTACGGACCGGACACCATGCCCGGCTTCCACTCCATCTATGAACAGCCCTGGAGCGAGGAATACCAGGCAGCGTTCCTGGCCATGTACCACCGGGTCTTCGACCGGGTCGACGCCATGGTCGGTGAACAGGTCTGGAACTTCGCGGACTTCCAGACCTCCAACGGCATCATGCGCGTTGACGGCAACAAGAAGGGCGTCTTCACCCGGGACAGGCGGCCCAAACCCGCCGCCTATGCCCTGCGCCAACGGTGGACGGCACTGGCCGGCACCAAGAACAGCACCTCCAAGGCGTAGGCCTCACCGCACATTTTTCGCCGGACCCAGGTCCGGCAACGGGTAAAGGAGCCCAATCATGAAAAAGCTGAACAAGCTCAGCATCGTCGGCTATGGCGCCGGCGACGCCGCAAACAATCTCGCCTTCACCACCGCCACCATGTTCCTGCTCGTGTACTACACGGATGTGGCCGGAATCTCCGCCGCGGCCGCCGGCACCCTGCTGCTGGTGGTGCGGATCTTCGACGCCTTCGCCGACGTCTTCGCCGGCCGCGTGGTGGACCGGACCTACAGCAAGCGGTTCGGCAAGTTCCGTCCGTTCATCATGTTCGGTTCCATCCCGTTGCTGCTGCTGAGCGTGGCCACCTTCTCCATCCCTGAGCTCGGCGAATCCGGCACCCTGCTCTACGCCTACGTCACGTACGCAGCCCTGGGCCTGGCCTACAGCCTGGTCAACATCCCCTACGGCTCCCTCGCCGGCGCCATGACCCAGGACCCCGCGGAACGCGCCAAGCTCGGCTCCGCCCGGATGATCGGCGGAATGCTGGTCGGCTCCGCCCTTGGCATCTTCGTGGCCCCTTTGATCAAGCCGGGCGCCAACCTGCAGGCAACGTTCACCACCATCACCCTTGTCTTCGTCGTCATCGGCGCGGCCCTGTACCTCTTCACCGTCCTGACCGCCAAGGAACGGGTCCACCGCGCCGTCCCCAACGTCACGTTCAAGCAGAGCATGGACACCCTCAAGGGCAACAGGCCGCTGCTGATGCTGTGCGTGAGTTCCTTCTTCTTCCTGACCGGCTACCTGGCCCTCACCTCGGTCCAGCTGTACTACCTCCGCGATGTCCTGGGCCGGCTGGACCTGTACCCCGTACTGTCCATCACCCAGCTCGTCCTCACCTTCGTGCTGGCCGGGTTCATGCCGAAGCTGGTCCGGAACCTTGGCAAGAAGCGCGTCTACATCTTCTCCTCGCTGCTCACGGTCATTGGCGGCGCCATCGTCTTCTTCACCCCGGCAAGCCAGGTCTGGATCGGATTCACCGGCCTGATCATCAGCCTCGTGGGCGTGCTGGCGGTCAACATCGTCGTGTGGGCCCTCGAGGCCGACACCGTGGAGTACGGCGAATGGAAGACCGGAGTCCGGACCGAGGGCATCACCTACGCGTTGTTCTCCTTCACCCGCAAGACCGGACAGGCCGTCGGCGGTGCGCTCGCCGCCTACGCCCTGGCCCTGGGCGGCTACAAGTCCGGCGCCGTCCAGACGCCCGACGCCGTCTTCGGCATCCAGATCGCCGCAGGCGCCCTGCCGGCCGTCATGACCATCCTGGCCGTGCTCGTCATGGCCAAGTACACGCTTACCGATGCCATGCACGCCCGGATCCTCACCGAGATCCAGGCCCGCCGCACCGGCGGCGACGGTTCTTCGGCCGGCGTCCGGCCGGCCGGCACCGCCGACGGCGCCCCCACCGTTCCGGCCGGCGCCGCGCCGCTGGCGCCGGGCAACTAAGACACCCCCTGTAAGAGCAGAAAAGGACCTGTTGTGAAAATCATTGCCGCTGAAGTGTTCGTCACCAGCCCCTCCCGGAACTTCGTGACCCTGCGGATCACCACCGAGGACGGCGTGACCGGGATCGGGGACGCGACCCTGAACGGGCGCGAGCTCGCCGTGGCCGCCTATTT
>NZ_JBFTRB010000026.1:0-42595 GCF_056399305.1 Arthrobacter sp. 01N444 | reverse complement strand
AACCTGACGATCGTCTCGTCCCGGTCGGCCTGGGTGGCCTGGTCCATGCCGGGGGCGAAGTGCAGCGCGTAGTAGAGCACGGCCGGGATGATGCCGGCGGCGCCGTTCGTGGGGGCGGTGACGACGCGGCCGCCGGAGGCGTTTTCCTCATTCACGGCCAGCGCGATCAGGTTGACCCATTCCTGCCAGTACTTCGGGTCCCGGTCCTTATCCTCCTTCATGAGCCGCTCGTGCCAGTCGGGCGCGCGGCGGCGGACCTTGAGCCCGCCGGGCAGCAGCCCAACGCGCTTGAGGCTGACCTCGACGCAGCCTTCCATCACCGAGTAGATGTGCAGCAGCCCCGCACAGATTTCGGCCTCTGTCCGGCTGTCCTCTTCGTTGATCCGCATCACCTCGCTGATGCTCAGCGAGGTCGTCCGGCAGTGTTCCAGCAGCTCGGCGGCCGTGCGGAACGGCAACGGGAGTACCTTCTTCGACTCCGCGAGTTCCTGCAGTGCCGCGTCCTCCTCGCCCTCGCGGACGATGAAGCCGCCGCCGACGGAGAAGAACGTGGCCTGGTGCAGGGTCTGGCCCCCGGCGTCGGAGACCGTGAACGTCATTCCGTTGGTGTGCCGTGGCAGGATGGTCAGCGGCCGCAGGACCATGTCCTTCACCCCATACGGCAGGGGCACAGCCCCGCCCAGCTGCAGGGTGCCGGTCTCGGCGATCGCGGCGAGCCGCTCCTCGACCTCCTCGGGGAGGATCTGCTCGGGGTGGAAGCCCTCGAGTCCGAGCAGGATGGCGGTCATGGTGCCGTGGCCGTGGCCGGTCGCGGCGAGGGAGCCGTAGAGGTCCACCCGGAGCGACGCCGCCTCTGCCAGCTTGCCGAGGGCCTTGAGTTCTTCAGCAAACACGGCGGCGGCCCGCATGGGGCCAACGGTGTGGGAACTGGATGGCCCTATTCCGATGGAAAAGAGGTCGAAGACTCCAACTGCCATGATGCGTACCTTCCGCGGAGAAAGAGAATGATGGTCAATGACTAGAGGCGGGGCTCACCGCACCGGTCCCGGCCCCCCAATGACCCTGGACCGGTGCGATGATGCGCCCATTGAGCGCTAGGCGAGGTTAGCAACCGAGGGGTAGAGCGGGTGGGCGGCGGCGAGGGCCTGGACCCGGGTGCGCAGACCGGAGAGGTCCGCGCCGGCGTCGGCGGTCAGGGCCTCGGCGATGATGTCGGCAACCTCGGCGAAGGCCGCCTCGCCGAAGCCGCGGGTGGCCAGCGCCGGGGTGCCGATCCGCAGCCCGGAGGTGACCATCGGCGGGCGCGGATCGAACGGCACGGCGTTGCGGTTGACGGTGATGTCGATGTCCGCGAGGCGGTCCTCGGCTTCCTGCCCGTTCAGCTCGCAGTTGCGCAGGTCCACCAGGACCAGGTGCACGTCGGTGCCGCCGGAGATCACGTTGATGCCCTTGGCGGTGACGTCCGGCTGGACCAGGCGCTCGGCGAGGATCCGGGCGCCGGCCAGGACGCGTTCCTGGCGCTCCCTGAACTCCTCGGACGCGGCGATCTTGAACGCCACGGCTTTGCCGGCGATGACGTGCTCCAGCGGCCCGCCCTGCTGGCCGGGGAACACCGCGGAGTTGATCTTCTTGGCGATCTCGGCGTCGTTGGACAGGATGATGCCGCCGCGCGGACCGGCAAGGGTCTTGTGCGTGGTGGAGGTGGTGACGTGCGCGTGCGGGACCGGGGACGGGTGCAGCCCGGCCGCGACCAGCCCGGCGAAGTGCGCCATGTCCACCATCAGGTAAGCCCCGACGGAGTCGGCGATCCGGCGGAACTCGGCGAAGTCGAGCTGCCGGGCGTACGCGGACCAGCCGGCAACGATCAGCGCCGGCTTGTGCTCCAGGGCCAGGGCCTCGACCTCGGCCATGTCGATCCGGTGGTCCTCTTCACGGACCTGGTACGGAATCACGTTGTAGAGCCGGCCGGAGAAGTTGATCTTCATGCCGTGCGTCAGGTGCCCGCCGTGCGCCAGGTTCAGGCCCATGATGGTGTCGCCCGGACGGATCAGGGCGTGCATCACGGAGGCGTTGGCCTGCGCACCGGAATGCGGCTGCACGTTCGCGTACCCGGCGCCGAACAGGGCCTTGACCCGGTCGATCGCGAGCTGCTCCACAACGTCCACGTGCTCGCAGCCGCCGTAGTAGCGCTTGCCCGGGTAGCCCTCGGCATACTTGTTCGTCAGCACGGAACCCTGCGCCTGCATCACGGCTTTGGCGGTGTGGTTCTCCGAGGCGATCATTTCCAGCCCGTCCCGCTGGCGGGACAGCTCGGCGTCGATCTTCGCGGCGATCTCCGGATCCAGCGCGGACAGCTCCGCGTCCAGGCTCGCGGAGACGACCTGCTCAAACGCGACGGTACCCGTCGCGGCGCTCACAGCTCGCCGCCGTTCTTGGACGCGTACTCTTCAGCCGACATCAGTGGGCCTTCTTCGGTCACGGCGACCTTGAACAGCCAGCCGGCCCCGTACGGATCGCTGTTGATCAGCGCCGGATCGGAAACGACGGCGTCATTGATCTCCACCACCTCGCCGGTGACCGGCGCGTAGAGGTCCGAGACGGACTTGGTCGACTCGACCTCGCCGCAGGTCTCCCCCGCGGTCACCGCGGAACCGACCTCGGGCAGGTCCACGTAGACGATGTCGCCCAGGGCGTCGGCGGCCACGGCCGAAATCCCAATTCCTGCAGGGCCAGATCCGTCGGCAGCAACCCACTCGTGTTCAGCGGAGTACTTCAGTTCGGCTACAACTTTGCTCATTTATCTCAATCCTTAAGTTCGTATGTGGTTTCGGCAGGCTCAGCCAGCGGCGACCGGCTACTTTTGGCGCTTGTAGAACGGCAGTGCGACGACTTCGAAAGGCTCCGTCTTGCCGCGGAGGTCAATGTCCAGGGCTGTGCCCGGTGCGGCGTGTTCGATGTCGACGTAGGCCATCGTGACCGGGTAGCCGAGGGTGGGGCTGGGCTGGCCGGAGGTGACTTCGCCGACGACGTTGCCGTCCTTGAGGACCGGGTAGTGGCTGCGGGCGGCACGGCGTCCGAGGCCCTTGAGCCCGACGAGTTTGCGGCCGGTCGTGGAGCCTGCGCCGGCTGCCTTGAGCTCGCTCAGGGCGGCCTTGCCGACGAAGTCCGACTCCTTGGCGAGCGAGACGACCGGGCCCAGGCCTGCTGCGTATGGGTTGCCTTCGCGGGAGAGTTCGTTGCCATAGAGCGGCATGCCGGCTTCCAAACGCAGCGAGTCACGGCAGGCCAGGCCGGCCGGGATGAGCCCGTGGCTGGCACCGGTTTCCAGCAGTGCTTCCCAGAGACCTGCCGCATCCTCGTTCGAGATGTAGATCTCGAAGCCGTCCTCGCCGGTGTAACCGGTGCGGGCGAGGAGCAGATCTTGTCCGTTGATCTGAACCTCAACCGCAGCGTAGTACTTCAGCTCGGTGACCAGGACATGCTGCTCGGCCGGGACCAGCGTCAGCAGGATGGCTTCGGCGTTCGGGCCCTGGACGGCGATCAGCGAGAGCTCGGCGGAAACGTCTTCCACCGTCACGTCGAACCCGCCTTCTTGGGCAGAACCGGCCCTTTCGGCCAGTGCCGCGGCCACGACCTTGGCGTTGCCTGCGTTGGGGACCACCAGGTACTTGTCCTCACCGCGGCGGTAGGAGATGAGGTCATCGATGATGCCGCCGTCTTCCTGGCAGATCAGCGAGTACTTCGCCTTGCCGACGGCCACGGCCGACAGCTTCCCGGCCAGGGCGTAGTCGAGGAACGCCGCGGCGTCCGGGCCGGTGACCCAGACTTCGCCCATGTGGGAGAGGTCGAACAGGCCCGCGGCGTTGCGGACGGCGTGGTGCTCGGCGAGTTCGGAGCTGTACTTCAGCGGCATCTGCCAGCCGCCGAAGTCCGTGAAGGAGGCGCCGGCCTTTTTGTGCTGCTCGTAGAGAGCGGTGTAGTTCTCACTCATCAGAAAATCCTTAGTTTTCGAATTCGGAAAGCGGCGGGCAGGAGCAGACCAGGTTGCGGTCTCCGGCGGCGCCGTCGATGCGTCCGACCGGCGGGAAGTACTTGTCCTGCCTGAGTGTGTGGACGGGGAATGCGGCCTGCTCACGCGGGTACTCGCGGGTCCAGTCGGTGCTGACGACGGCGGCTGCCGTGTGGGGTGCGTTGCGCAGCGGGGAGTTCTCCACCGTGAAATCGCCGTTGGAGACCTGGTCGATCTCCTGGCGGATGGTGATCATCGCCTCGATGAAGCGATCGATCTCCGCAAGGTCCTCGGACTCGGTGGGCTCCACCATGAGGGTGCCCGCCACGGGGAAGGACAGTGTGGGGGCGTGGAAGCCGAAGTCGATGAGGCGCTTGGCCACGTCCTCGGCGGTGACGCCGGTCCTGGCGGTCAGTTCACGCAGGTCCAGGATGCACTCGTGGGCCACCAGGCCGCTCTCCCCCGTGTAGAGCACCGGGAAGTGCTCATCCAGCCGGGATGCGATGTAGTTCGCCGCGAGCAGCGCGGACTTGGTCGCCTCGGTGAGGCCCTGGCCGCCCATCAACTTCACGTACGTCCAGGAGATCGGCAGCACACCTGCAGATCCGTACCGCGAAGCGGAGATGGCAACTCCCTTTCCCGGTTCGACCTTGTTCGCGTCCCCTGGCATGAACGGCGCCAGGTGCGCTTTGGCGGCCACGGGGCCAACGCCCGGTCCGCCGCCGCCGTGCGGGATGCAGAAGGTCTTGTGCAGGTTCAGGTGAGAGACGTCGCCGCCAAACTTGCCCGGCTGGGCCAGCCCGACGAGGGCGTTGAGGTTGGCGCCGTCGACGTAGACCTGGCCGCCGGCGGCGTGGATCGCGTCGCAGACCTCGCGGACGTCGGCGTCGTACACCCCGTGGGTGGACGGGTAGGTGATCATGATGCAGGACAGCGCGTCCTTGTTCGCCTCGATCTTCGCGGTCAGGTCCGCGTGGTCGATCGTGCCGTCCGAAGCCGTGGCCACCACCACGACTTTCATGCCGGCCAGCACCGCGGAGGCCGCGTTCGTGCCGTGCGCGGAGGCCGGGATGAGGCAGATGTTGCGCTGGGCCTCCCCGCGGGAGTGGTGGTAGCCGCGGATGGCCAGCAGGCCGGCGAGCTCGCCCTGGGATCCGGCGTTGGGCTGGATGGAGACCTGGTCGTAGCCTGTGATTTCGGCGAGGTCAGCTTCGAGGCCGCTGACGAGTTCCCGCCAGCCCTCGGTCTGGGAGTCCGGCGCGAAAGGGTGGATGGAGGCGAACTCCGGCCAGGAGATCGCTTCCATCTCGGCCGTGGCGTTCAGCTTCATGGTGCAGGAGCCCAGCGGGATCATGGTGCGGTCCAGGGCGAGGTCGCGGTCCGAGAGCTTGCGGATGTAGCGCAGCAGCTGGGTTTCGGAGCGGTGCGTGTTGAAGACCGGATGCTGCAGGAAGTCGGAGGTGCGCAGCACCCTCCCGGGCAGCTCGAAGCCCTTGGCCTCCACCACCGGACCGGCGCCAAAGGCGACGACGACCGCGGAGAGGACCTCCGGCGTCGTGGTTTCATCGACGGACACGCCAACTGTGTCCGCGTCGATGAGCCGCAGGTTGATGCCACGGGCCTCGGCGGCGGCGATGACCTTGGCGGCCTTGCCGGGGACGCGGACCGTGAGGGTGTCGAAGAAGGACTCACTCGCCAGTTCCCGGCCGGCGATCTTCAGCGTGGCGGCGAGGGCGCGGGTGTTGTTGTGGACGGTCTCGGCGATCGCCTTCAGTCCGTCCGGGCCGTGGTAGACGGCGTAGAACGAGGACACGATGGCCAGCAGTGCCTGCGCGGTGCAGATGTTGGACGTGGCCTTCTCGCGGCGGATGTGCTGCTCGCGGGTCTGCAGGGCCAGGCGGTACGCCGGGACGCCGGCGTTGTCTTTGGAGACGCCGACGATGCGGCCGGGGAGCGTGCGTTCCATGCCCTCGCGCACCGCCATGTACGCGGCGTGCGGGCCGCCGAAGAACAGCGGCACGCCCAGGCGCTGGGTGGAGCCGACGGCGATGTCCGCCCCCTGCTCGCCCGGAGGGGTGATCAGGGTCAGGGCAAGCAGATCCGCCGCCACGGTGACCAGTGCGCCGCGTTCTTTGGCCTCCGCGATCACGCCGGACTGGTCCCACACCCGGCCGGAAACGCCCGGCTGCTGGAGGACGAGACCGTTGATGTCGCCGTCGGGCAGACCGGCGGAGAGGTCAGCGACCTGCACCTCGAAGCCCAGCGCCTCCGCTCGGCCCCTGACGATGGCAATGGTCTGCGGGAGGCAGTCGGCGTCGAGGACGGTCTTGGCCCCGGCAGCGGACTTGTTTTTGTTGGCGCGGCGCATGAGAAGCACGGCCTCGGCAACCGCGGTGGCCTCGTCCAGGAGGGACGCATTGGCGACGGGGAGCGCGGTGAGGTCCTGGACCATGGTCTGGAAGTTCAGCAGCGCCTCGAGGCGTCCCTGGGAGATTTCCGGCTGGTACGGGGTGTAGGCGGTGTACCAGGCCGGGGCTTCGAGGATGTTGCGGCGGATCACCGGCGGGGTGACGGTGTCGTAGTAGCCCTGGCCGATCATCTGCACGGCCGTCTTGTTCTTGGAGGCGAGCTTGCGCAGTTCGGCCAGCACCTGGACTTCGCTGAGGGCGCTGTCCAGGGTGAGGGGCTTTTCCTGGCGAATGGAATCGGGGACCGCGTTGTCAACGAGGCCATCAACGCTGTCGTAGCCGACGGCCTTGAGCATGGTGTCGATGTCGGCCTGGCGGCGGGCGCCGATGTGGCGGTCTGCGAAGGTGGACGGGGACGATTGAACCGTCATGAGAGGAACTCCATAATTCAGGTGGCATCAAGACGCCACGATGATTCGGGTTCCTCCCCGCTCTGTATTGGACCTGAGAGTTTCCGTTTTGCCCTGCTGATAGCAGCGCGCCACTTGCACCGTCGGTGAGCCCGGTTGCCCGGACTGCTTTCCAGAGTTGCCTTGCCGCGGCGGTACGTGGGCCTGAGAGATTCCTGGGGAGGATTTGCTCCTACGGCGCCTGCTGAACGTACCGGCAGGACTCTCCCGCCGCAGATCATAAGCTGTGCCATTGGTCGGTGACACAGCTCACAATTTATCCGGTTCCCGGGCAGGATGCAAAATTTATTTCAATTGAGTCGCCGTTCCCGCGGACGACGGCGGGAGCTCTTCGCCGTCGTCCGCTTGCGTGGGTGAGGCGCATGAGGGCCGTGACGTTGATCCGGAACACGCGGTCCCAGAGGTCGTCGTCCACCTCGTGGATCGGACCCAGGGGGTTAGTCCATTCGGTGCATTATTCTGGACGGGATAACTTACTTTCTCGTGCGCGTCCCTCCCAGAGCGCTCATACGCTAGGAGCCTCCGTGAGCCTTCCGGATCAAGCGATGGAACAGACAGCTCCCAGCAGACCACGAAGCCTAACTCCCGCCGGGGACACGGCTTGGGGGTGGCTGATCGGGATCCTCGCAGGATTGCTCGGCTTGGGCCCTTGGCTGGTGACCGGCGCACAGCTCCCGTTGCAGAATTTGTGGGGCGCAGAGGTCGCTCCGGACCAGATGCCCGTGTCGTTACTGCCGCTGAGCCAATACGAACTCACCACGATCGTGGCCCTCCTTACCGTGGGAGGTGCGGCGGCCGGACTCGCGGTGCGCATCTGGTCTCCCGCCCGACGGCGACTGGTGACGTGGTGCGCGGCAGCCGGCGTTCTTGTGGTTCAGTGCACGGCGGCCGTCCAGTCCTTCACAGTGCTTGACGGCGGCTTGACGGGCGGAACAACGGCGAGCCTGTACTTCGCCGGGTTACTCGCGGGCGTGACCGCCTCCCTCGCTGCGGCCCTCGTGGCGCACCTGCTGCTCTGTTCGAGGTCACGGAGCCTGGCGGCATTGGCCGCCGGACTCGTGGCGGTGCCGCTCGCTTCGTGGACGGTGGAGTGGGTTGTCGGCTTCGTTGGGCACATCAACGTCCCCGTCACAGTGCCGTCAATCGCTCACTGGATTCCGGCCATCCTCGTTGGTTGCGCCCTGGCATGGTGCGGCCTGCGTCCTGCGCGGCGGACCGCGGTGTGGGCCGTGAACCTTGCGCTGTTGTGGTTGGTTCCCGCCCTGTTCATCTCGGTCAACTACGTCCTGGGGACCCGTATCCTGGCTGGCGACCTGCAGGAGATGCTGTTAATGAGTCGGCAAATCTTGGCGGTAACACTTGGACCCGAGGGCGGAGCAGCTCCCAAAATCTTGCTGGCCCTAGTCATCGCATCGGCGGGGCTGGGTGCCAAATCCATTGCCGCTCGCCGGCGACCGGACGCGCCCACCTTCCCGTCTTCGTAAAATCCGGACTCACCCGCGACGTGTGGACGTGATTGCACCAGCGGATCCGATGGTGCAATCACGGATTTGATCCCAATCCAGCGGGCGACGGCGGGACCTCCCGCCGTCGCCCGCCTGCCGTTTGGTGAGGTGCTTTACAGCGCGGACCAGCCGCCGTCGGAGGCGAGGATGGCGCCGTTGATGTTGGTGCCGTCGTCGCTGAGCAGGAACGTGATGGACGCGGCGAGCTGCGCGGCGGTGGCGGGCGTGGGGACGGTGGCCTGCATCAGCGGGCCGAGGCGTTCGGCCGCGAGCTGGGATCCCCAGGTGGCCACGATGTTGGTGATGGTGGGGCCCGGGGCCACGGCGTTGAAGCGCAGGCCCTTCGGCCCGTACATCACGGCCGAGTTCTTGGTCAGGCCCACGACGGCGTGCTTGGACGCGGTGTAGGCGGCACCGGCGGCGGACCCGCGCAGGCCGGCCTCGGAGGCGACGTTGACCACGGAGCCGGTCCCGGCGTCCAGCATCAGCGGCACCACAGCGGACAAAGGGCCGCCCTTACCTCAATGGGCTATTCAGCCAGTGAGCCCCACTCGGCAGCACTGTGCCGCCTCATGGTTACCCCCTGCAGTCGCGTAAATTCCTGCTCAAGATCCGTCAACCTTTCGAGACGTGCAGAGAGAAAACCTACAGCATCGCCGTCTTCTAGTATTCGAGGAGCTCGTCGTAATATTCCACATCGGTTCCGGCGCTTAGCGATGTGAGGTGTCGGCATCGAACCATGGGCGTTCCCCGTTGGATGTTCTCCCTCAAGCGCTCCAAATGAGAATGTCCGCCAACCGCAGCAGGCTCAACTGACGACCGTCCGGCGTTTTGGTGTTGTCGGCAAGGGGCTGCAACCAGTCCTGGTTCTCACGAATGTCTTTCCAAAGTGCCGCTCGCAGCTGCACCGATTCGGTCTTCTTCACGCCATAAAACTTTCTGACTCGAGAATCATTGATCGGAACAATTGACGGTCGACGACGGTGGAGCACCTTCGAAACGGTCACGGGAGTCCAGTTCTTCACATCTGTGGTGGCGTCGTTGGCCGCCGCAAGGCTCCCGACAGCCGCTTCGAGCGCGTCCAAGGACTCATAGGACTCCAGCGGTTTCGCCTCCTTGAGATCTCGAAGAGCCGCGTCCAACGCCAAACGCAGTCGTTGTTCAGAACCCGAGCCCTCGGCAAACAGTGGAATAACCTCCTTCCATGTCAGCCGCAAGCTCAAGAGGTTTGCCGCTAGTACGTCTCCGGCACTCAATGGAACATCCATGTCGCCCTGAACGTCGTAAGTCCAAAACGCAAAGTGACGCGCAGGATCCGTGTAATGACCAACCTTTTCAGCGGCTGTCGCCTCCAATGCAGCCAGGCTCCGAGATGACATGAATGGCGCTCCTCTGCGGATGGTGGCCCCCAAGGTGAGCGCCGATCAATCTGAACTGTAAGGGGGTGCGTGGGTTCATGATATGTCCGGCACGCCAAGCAACCCATAACCGCCTCTGGGCGCCTTCTGAGCGCAGAGTCCGCTGGCATCGGTCTTGCCCGCCTCCTGGAACCGCGTCCTCTACAACTTGGGGGAGCATTGTGTACCTGAATCATTCGGCGCACCGCATATGTCGCTGGCGTCCGATTGGTGCAATGTGCAACCCATAGAATCACATTGGTGGGATTCCGATGCCACCACCGAGTTCGACTGGCATCAGCGCGGAAATTCGATAGTGACCTAGATGGGGGAAATATGTACAGAGATGTTGGAGCCAGTTGGTGGAAGGTGGACTTCCACGCCCACTCACCAGCTTCGTTTGATTACGGTGCGGAGAAGGAAGGGGGCTCGAACGCAAACAAACCAACCTTCGTGGAATGGCTCCAGACCTACATGGACGCCGGTATCGATGCCATCGTAATAACCGACCACAACTCTGCCGAAGGCATAGATCAGGCACGCGAAGCTCTCAAGGCCATGCGCCCAGCCGAAGGACCAAGACTGGAATCGGCTCCCCCGAGTACATATCGTGAAATCGCGCTGCTTACCGGTGTCGAAATCACCGTTGCCACCGGAATCCACCTTCTCGGTGTGTTCGACACGGACACCCAACCAAGCGTCGTCACGAAGGTCCTCACCCTCGCAGGCTATGACGGTAAATACGGACATAGCCGCGAAGCAGCACCGAAGTCGATCAGCGACGTAGCGCGAATTATTCATGACAACGGCGGCCTCGCTATCCCAGCACATGCCGACGGTCCCGCTGGACTCCTGGGCCAGACTTCCACCGGACTGGCGGAGGTCGAGAAGAATGCTCCAATCTTCGCAATTGAGACTACCGACCCAGAAACCAAGTTTGACCTGGCCGGTTTCCGAAAGTTGGTCCGCGTTCTAGGATCTGACGCGCACCATCTTGATGGAAGCGCGTGCCCCGCGGAAGAAACGGCTAAGTACCCCGGCACCCACTTCACTTGGGTAAAAATGGAAAACCCTTCGCTTGCGGGCATTCGCAACGCGCTCTCTGACGGACCGAATGCAATCAGGCCCTCTGACTCCCACGGGAATATGGCCGATAGCCCGCACGCACGCATCACTGGAATAAAATTCGGTGATACCGAGCTGAAGTTCAATCCGTGGCTGAATACAATCATCGGCGGCCGAGGTGTTGGAAAATCCACCGCGGTTGAACTGATTCGAGTTGCTTTAGATCGCTTTGGGGAGCTCCCTTCGGAGCTTGCGGATGACCTTCAGTGGTTTTCTCCACATGGAAGGACGAGCGGCGAGCACCGCGCGTGGTCGAAGCAGGGCCCTCCAGAAGTGACCTACCTCAAGGACGGCCACACGTATCGAATCTCATGGGATGAGACGCAGGGGACCAAAGTCGGAGAGATTTGTGACGGATCCTGGAAGGACGTACCTGGCGACATCAAGACTAGATTCCCTATAAGAATTTACAGTCAAAAACAGATTTTCGAACTTGCTAAAGAGCCGCAGGCACTTCTCGGAATTATTGACGCAGCGCCTGAAGTTAACTTTGCATCCTGGTCGAGTGAAAATCAGCGAATCCGAGATGAGTACCGCAAGCTGGTCGCTGAGGCAGACGGCTACCGCGACCTGATTGCGGACGGCGCCCGAATTGCTGGTCAGATCCAGGACCTTGAACGTCGAATTTCTGCTGCCGAGACACTTTCAACTTCGCCGGAAGTCCTTGAACTCCGAAAACTTCAAGATGTCGCTGCGGTTCTGAACCGAGCCTTGGATGAGTCGCAGGAATTCGCCGCACTGATTCAAGGGCTCCAGAGTAAACTTCAGATTTCCCCGGCTCTTCAGGACAGCGTCCTCAAGGAAGATGAGACTCTCGCTGACGCTGTAGACGCAAGCCTCCTCGCCATGTCCGATACTTGCAATTTCATCGAAGCGTTGAATAAACAGATCGACAATACGCTCAGTGGATTACGAGAAGCAGCGAAAAACGCCGATCTTGTGGGTCGCGTAGCGCGCATCCAGCAACGGATAGCCGACGAAGCCGGAGGGCAGTCATCAGTATCCCTACTTGAGACTCTGACCCAAGTCTCCGCATGGACGGACCAGGCGAATGAGGCACGCAAAGAACAAGCCGACATCGACCAGGCGAAAAAGTTGCTCGCTGATATCGAACCGAAAATCCGGGAACAACGAGCGGCTCTTGTACGAAGTCGGCAGGATCTATCGCTTCGTCGATCTGAATACTTAGCTTCACTGGAGGCTTCGACTCCGAACGTAGAAGTTCGACTTCACTCCATGGGCAACAGTTCGGAGCTGGAGATCAACTGGCGACGACTCCTGAAAAAGGAGTCAGCCTTCGAAAAGGCCTTTAGTGCAGAGGGTTTCTTCAAAGGCATCCCTGACGGTCGAGCTCCGCAATTTGCCATAAAAGTTGAGGGGCTCAAGAAGGCAACTATCGATCTAGCCGGCGGCAGCGAGGTTGAGTCTCTTTTCAATGGCAAAAAAATCGACGGAAGGCTAGTTGATCACATCCGGAGCCTGTCTCGGTCCGACTTGCACGAGATCGACACGTGGTTTCCCGAGGATTCAGTCCACGTGCGATACAAGTCCGACGACAAATCTCCCTGGAGCCCCATTTCCGAGGGGTCCCCTGGACAACGAACGGCAGCGCTGCTTGCCTTCGTTCTAAGCATGGGAACGGAGCCGCTCATTCTGGACCAACCGGAAGACGATCTCGAGAACCAGCTCATCTATTCCTTGGTTGTTGGCACCTTGCGCTCAATCAAAAATTGCCGTCAAGTCATCGTGGTCACCCACAACGCGAACATTGTGGTGAACGGAAACGCTGAGAACGTCATCGTCCTCCAAAGATCCGCTCAAACGACATCCATCCATGCGACTGGAGCACTTGAAAGAAAGGATGTCCGAAGCGCTGTATGCCAGATCATGGAAGGCGGTGAGGCCGCATTTACCAAGCGATTTGAACGTTTGGGAATCAAGCTTCCTTCGCATATTGGCGCACTGCACTAACCCTTTCGTGATACGGGGGCCGGGTCGAACGGCCTGGCCCTCGTCGTCGGCAGTTCACTGAGCCAGGCTGCGGATGGGGCCCTCGTGAGCCGCAGGGTCTCGTCAGCCAATCGGCATGGGGCCGACATCAACATGGCAAGATCGTTTCCTACCGCCTTCGGCTGAGACCGATGAGGCGAACCTGTCGCACTCCGGATCATCAACTTGAGAACCAACCCCTGAGCGCCTTCGCCCCTTAGACCTCCGCCACCGGAGCCGCGAACTGCGCCGCGTACAGCGCGGCGTACGCCCCGCCGGCCTCCAACAATGAGGCATGCGTCCCCTGCTCCACGATCTGCCCGGCCTCCATCACCAGGATGAGGTCGGCGTCGCGGATGGTGGAGAGCCGGTGGGCAATGACAAACGACGTCCGGTCGGACCGCAGCGCACTCATCGCCTTCTGCACCAGCACTTCAGTCCGGGTGTCCACCGAGCTCGTGGCCTCGTCCAGGATCAGCACGGACGGGCGGGCCAGGAACGCCCGGGCGATGGTCAGCAGCTGCTTCTCGCCGGCGGAGACGTTGCCGCCTTCGTCATCGAGCACGGTGTCGTAGCCCTCCGGCAGGGACCGGACGAAACGGTCCACGTACGTCGCCCGGGCGGCCTCCAGGATCTCGTCCTCCGAGGCGCCGGGCCGGCCGTAGGCGATGTTGTCCCGGATGGTCCCGCCGAACAGCCAGGTGTCCTGCAGCACCATGCCCATCCGCGAGCGCAGCCCGTCGCGGGTCATCGCGGTGACGTCCACGCCGTCGAGCGTGATCCGCCCGGAGTCGAGCTCGTAGAAGCGCATCATCAGGTTCACCAGGGTGGTCTTGCCCGCGCCCGTCGGACCCACAATGGCCACCGTCTGCCCCGGCTCAGCCACCAGGCTCAGGTCAGTGATCAGCGGCTTGTCCGGCGAGTAGGCGAAGGAGACGTCCTCGAACACCAGCCGCCCCCGGCCCCCATTCGGCGCGACAGCCGGGACAGGATCCGGCCCCTGCTCCTCGGTGTCCAGCAGCTCAAACACCCGTTCGGCCGAGGCCACACCGGACTGCAACAGGTTCGCCATGGACCCCAGCTGGGCCAGGGGCTGGGTGAACTGCCGGGAGTACTGGATAAACGCCTGCACATCTCCCAGCTGCATCGCCCCGGAGGCCACCTGCAGCCCGCCCACCACGGCGATCCCCACGTAGACCAGGTTCCCGATGAACGTCATGGCCGGCATGATCAGGCCGGAAATGAACTGCGCGCCGAAGCTCGCCTGGTACAGCTCCGCGTTCTTCTGCCGGAACCGCTCCTCCACCTCGCGCTGCCGGCCGAACACCTTCACCAGCGCGTGCCCGGTGTAGGTCTCCTCGATCTGCCCGTTCAGCTCGCCGGTGTGCCTCCACTGGGCCACGAACAGCTTCTGCGAGCGCTTGGCGATCACCGCCGTCGTCACGAGGGTCAGCGGAATGGTCACCAGCGCAATCAGCGCCAGCGTGGGTGAGAGCAGGACCATCATCACCAGCACCCCGGCCACGGTCAGCACCGAGGTCACGGCCTGGCTGATGGACTGCTGCAGGCTCTGGGAGATGTTGTCGACGTCGTTGGTCACCCGGCTGAGCAGCTCGCCGCGCTGCACGGAGTCGAAGTAGCGCAGCGGCAGCTTATTGATCTTCGCCTCGATCCGCTCGCGCAGCCGGAAGACCGTACGCTGCACGACGCCGTTGAGGATGTACGCCTGCATCCAGCCGAACACCGACGCCAGCACGTACAGCACCAGCGCCCACAGCAGCACGGTGGCCAGCGCGGTGAAGTCGATCCCGGCGCCAGGGGTCAGCGTCATGGCGCTGAGCATGTCCGCCTGCTGGGTCTGCCCGGCGGCGCGCATCTGGGCGATCACCTGGTCCTGGGTCTCCCCGGGCGGCAGCTGCTTGGACACAACGCCGGCGAAGATCAGGTTGGTGCCTTCGCCCAGCAGCCGGGGCCCGATCACCGAGAACGTCACCCCGACGACGGCGAGCACCAGGACCAGCGTCAGCCACAGCCTTTCGGGCCGCAGCTCCCCCAGCAGCCGCCGGGCGGAGGGCCAGAAGTTCATGGCCTTCTCGGCCGGGATGTTCATCCCGGCGAACGGGCCGCCGCGGCCGGGTCCGCCCGCCGGGCGGGGAATCCGCATGGGGGTTTGCGCCGCGGGAGCCCCAGTAGTCCCGGGCGCCCCCGGCGTCCCGGTGGCAGGAGCGGCGGCGGGGGCCGGCGTCGGCGCCTTGTCGGTGCGGCTCATGCTGCCTCCTCCGCTGCGAGCTGGGAGTTCACAATCTCCTGGTATGTCTCCGATGCCTCCAGCAGTTCCTCGTGCGTGCCGTGCGCGACGATCCTGCCGCGTTCGAGCACCAGGATCTGGTCCGCGTCCACAATGCTGGAGACCCGCTGGGCGATGATCACCATGGTGGCCCCGGCGGTGTGCTGTTTGAGTGCCTGCCGCAGCCGGGCGTCCGTGGCGGTGTCCAGCGAGGAGAAGGAGTCGTCAAAGATGTAAAGCTCTGGCTGTTTCACGAGCGCCCGGGCGATCGCGAGCCGCTGCCGCTGGCCGCCGGAGACGTTGGTGCCGCCCTGCGAGATCGGTGCATCCAGTCCGCCCTCCAGCTCCTCCACAAAATCCTGCGCCTGCGCAATCCTCAGGGCCCGCCAGAGCTCGTCCTCGGTGGCGTCGGGTTTGCCGTAGAGCAGGTTGCTGCGCACCGTGCCGGAGAACAGGTAGGGCTTTTGCGGGACCAGGCCGATGTGCCCCCACAGCAGGTCCGGGTGGAGCTCGCGGACGTCCACGCCGTCAATCCGGACCGAGCCGGAGGTCGCGTCAAAGAGCCGCGGCATCAGGTTCACCAGGGTGGTCTTGCCGGAACCGGTGCTGCCGATGATCGCCGTCGTCTGCCCCGCACGGGCGGTGAAGTTCACGTCCTGGAGCACCGGCTGCTCGGCACCCGGGTAGGCGAACCCGACGTCGCGCATCTCCAGCTCACCGCGGGCCGCCCGGCCGGCCGCGCGCGAGACCGGGCGCAGCGGCGGCCGGACGCTGGATTCGGTCCCGAGCACCTCGCCGATCCGGTCCCCGGACACGGCGGCGCGCGGGATCATGATCGCCATGAACGTGGCCATCATGACGGACATCAGGATCTGCATCAGGTAGCTCAGGAACGCGATCATGGTGCCCACCTGCATGGAGCCGTCCTCGATCCGGAACGCGCCGAACCAGATCACGGCCGTGCTGGAGACGTTGAGGACCAGCATCACGGTGGGGAACGCGAGCGCCATGAGCCGGCCGGCGCGCAGCGCGGTGTCCGTGACGTCCTCGTTGGCGCGGGCAAAGCGGGCGGTCTCCACGTCCTCCCGGACGAAGGCCCGCACCACGCGGATGCCGGTGAGCTGTTCGCGCAGCACCCGGTTGACGGTGTCGATCCGGGCCTGCATCACCCGGAACAGCGGCACCATCCGGAAAATGATCGAACCCACCGCGGCCAGCAGCACGGGGACGCTGACGGCGATCAGCCAGGACAGCTGCACGTCGTTGGTGGAGCGGGTGATGAGGCTGGGCGGGCCGAACCGGGTGACTTCCTGCTCGGAAAACGCGGCCACCCGGCTGAAGATGGCACCCCGGACGTCCCGGCCCAGCGCCATCGCGGCCTTCGCCCCGAAGTACACGGCCACGACGGTGCAGATGACCTGCAATAGGGTAACCGCCAGCATGAGCCCGCCGATGCGCAGGATGTACTCGGTGTCGCCCTTCGCCACGCCCTGATCGATGATGTCCGCGTTCAGGGTGGGCAGGTACAGCGAAGCAATGGACGCCGCCAGTTGGAAGACGACGACGGCGAGCAGCAGCCGCCGCTGCGGCCTCAGGTATTCGACGAGCAGTTTCCAGAGCATCCGGTCTCCACTTTCACGCTGCTTCACGCACTGTTTGGCGCGCGGTTCACACACGGTGATTTGGAGGTCAGTTTACGTCCGGAGGCTGGGAGCAGAGGGGGTTCCTCTCAGGGCGGATTGGGGGTGCGTTTGGTGGGCGTTGCATACGGGGCCGATGGCCGCGATGTGGCGCGCGTCGACGTCGTCTAAGAATGCAACCAAAAGCTCGAATGGTGGAGGCTACTTTGGCTCGGCGACGAAGTCAGCGATCTGAGCGTTCCGTGCACCCACGAACTCGAGGCTGGCTTGCCGGTAGAGCAGATACTCATCGAGGGTCTTTGGTATGGCACGAGTCGTGAAATCGGCGAACGGCAGGAAGAACCGGACGCTGGCGTAGTCCTCCGTTACCAGGTCCTGGAGCAGAAAGAAGTCCACGTAGCCACGGAAGTCGCCAAACAAGCCGAAGAACTCGGGGTATAGCTCCAAGGTGTCGGCCAGCGGGCTGGACTGGCGGAGATAGTGACGCCGGATGCACTCGAGAGTCAGGTCAAACCGGTCGGCGATGCGGGGGTGAGTGCCTCGGCGCTGATTGATCGTCTGCTTGTTGTTGACCCTGTTGCCCGGGAAAACGATCATCCCGCCGATGGTGTAGCCCTGCCGGCTAAAGGCTTCCTGCTCTGCCTCCGGAATGTGCGCCATGATCGAAGCGGCCCTTGGGTGCCGGCAGAAGGTCCGAATGATCGCGTCACTCGACAGAAAGAATCGGCCCAAGTCGGACTCGTGATAGAGGTATCGGTTGGGGTTGTTTACGTCCAGGTCGAACAGCGCACCATTCGGCACGGGCCTGCCCCAGAGCCTCCGATGGGTACTGCGGAGGGCTGGGCTAAACCTATCCGGATCTTTGCCTGTGGGCGTGTCGGAACGGAAGTCGAAGGTTACGTCGATCTCTTTCGGATCGCCCACGTCAGCCGGGCCGTCCTGGAAGACGGGCGGCTGTCGCGCACTACGGCACGAGGCTGCAATCTTCGCCGCCCACTCCAAGGCCGCCTCGTACGAGGGCAGCTCCAGCACCACGATGCTTCCATGGAACTGCGCAGTCTGCGGGTAAGTACCCGCGCGGACGCTCCCGTCGGCGTCGTCCATGACGGGCGGAATGCTCTCATCGATGCCGCCGCCGGACACCCAGACGCCCGCGTCCTTCGCCTCCTGGACAACCGCGTGCGCCGCCTCCGTTGCGGCCCGCAACTCTTCCTCGGGGACAACCCTGGCGGCACTCGGAAACGAGATCTGATACTTGGTCATTCGGGTGGACTCCCTCTTCGCAGCACGGCTGTCGCGTTCATCCTCGCCGATGCCACCGCGCCGCACAAGACTGCAGGTCGGAGCAACCCGACCGTGGCTCATCCGCTTTGCCTGCTTGCCCGGCCGGCCTGCTTGCCGGGCCTGCGGCCCGGGTGTAGCTTGATCCGGATGCTGCGCATTGGCTCAATCGTCATCCGGGTGGACAACCTCGAACGCCAGATGAGTTTCTGGCAGGCCGCCCTGGGCTACGAGCCCCGCTACGAGCCCGACGGCGACTTCGTGATCCTCCAGCCGCCGGGCGGGGTGGGCACCTGCGTCTCCCTGGACCGCGTCCCCGCGGCCGTCCAGATTCCCCCGCGCCTGCACCTGGACCTCTACACGGACACCCAGGACGCCGAGGTGCAGCGCCTCCTGGGCCTGGGCGCCACCCGAGTCGAATGGAGCAAACGGCCAGCGGACGCCGACTACGTGATCCTGGCCGATCCGGAGGGCAACAGGTTCTGCGTGGTGGACACCGCCGGGAGCCCTTGAAACCTGTTGCTTCGCGAGGGAACGGTGTGCCAGCCTCGAAGTGATCCCGTCGCCGCGGCGACGACGGGCGACGGAGAAGGAGCACGGCATGGGACTGATCCATATCGACCTGTTCACCACTCTCGACGGCGTTGCGCAGGCGCCCGGCGGCCCGGACGAGGACACCGACAGCGGGTTCGAGTTTGGCGGCTGGCAGGCGCCCCTCATTGACGAGGTGGTCGGCGGGCAGGTCACCTCCGGGATGACGGGGATGGACGCGCTGCTGCTCGGGCGCCGGACCTACGACATTTTCGCCGGGTACTGGCCGCACGCCAACGGTGAGATCGCGCGGCTGTTCAACCGCATCCCGAAATATGTGGCATCGCGCCAGTCGCCGGCCCTCGAGTGGGCCGACTCCACGCTCCTCGGTCCCGATATCGTCGCCGCCGTGCGCGAACTGCGCGACCGGCACGAGAACATCCACGTCATCGGCAGCCTCGACTTCGTGCAGACCCTGTTTGCCGAGCGGCTCTTCGACCGACTCACGCTCTGGGTGTATCCGATCCTCCTCGGCGGCGGAAAGAAGGTCTTCGCGGACGGGGTGGTTCCGACGAACCTCAGGCTCATCGAGCCGGTCGTCGCCTCACCGAAGGGCGCGGTGCTGCAGCGCTACGCGCTCGCCGACGGCACACCTGGCGTCGGCGACATGTCGGCCGTGACCCAGGAGGGCTAAAGCGACACGCCCTGGGCGGTGGCCCGCGACCGATTAGCCGTTCAGCACCACGTTCACCGGCGGCTCGCCCGCCAGCATGATCTCGATCTGCCGCTGCAGCAGCCGGCCCATCCGCGGGCGCATCGCCGAGCTCGCGCCGCCCACGTGCGGGCTGATGATGACGCCCGGGGTCCGCCAGAGCGGGTGGTCCTGCGGCAAGGGTTCGGGATCGGTGACGTCCAGCGCGGCGCGGATCCGGCCGGAGGCGGTGTGGCGGACCAGGGCCTCCGTGTCCGCCACCGGGCCGCGGGCCACGTTCACCACCAGGGCGCCGTCCGGCATGGCCGCGAGGAAGGCGTCATCAATCAGGTGCCGGGTGGAGTCGCTGAGCGGAACCGCCACCACCACGATGTCGTGCTCCGGCAGGAGCGTGTGCAGCTCGGCGATGCCGTGGATCCGGCCTCGGCCATCGGTCCGTTCGGTGCTGGCCACCCGGGTCACGGTGGTCTCGAACGGCAGCAGCCGGTCTTCGATCGCCTTGCCCACCCCGCCGTAGCCAACGATCAGGACGCGGCGGTCGGCCAGGCTGGCCGTGGGCCGGGCGTCCCACCGTCCGTCCTGCTGGTTCTGGATCAGGCGGGGCAGTTCGCGCTGGCTGGCGAGGATCAGGGCGAGGGCCAGCTCCGCGGTGGAGGTCTCGTGCACGCCGGACGCGTTGGCGAAGACCCGCCCGGCCGGCAGGAACTCCGCCACGCCGTCGTACCCGATCGACTGGCTCTGCACCAGGGCCGTGTCCACCGCTGCCAGGCTCCGCAGGACCTCCGGGCCGCCCATGTACGGCGGGACCACGATGTCGATCCGCGGCAGGGGCGGCTCACCGGCGAGGTCCCACTCCAGGACGGTGACGTCCGGGTGCGGCTGAAGATACTCACGCAGCGCGGCGTCCGGCAGGCTGACAGTAATTTTCCGGGTCATGAATGCCAGCGTAGTGGACCCGCATCCGGGATTTTTGTACCACTTGGGCCGCGCGCCGCGCGCTCCGTGGACTTCGCCCCTGGCCCGGCCTAACGTCGGAGGCACCACCCAGTCGAGTCCGGAAAGGCCCACGTACATGACGAATCCGGGCCCCCGGCCGGCCGCTCCCAACCACCGCAGGAACGTGGTGCTCGTCTGGGCCGCCGCCGTGCTGGTGCTGGTCGCCGTCGTGGTCCTCGGCGCGATCCGCACCGCACCCGGCAGCGATTCCCACACCCGTGACTTCCTGACCCGCGACTTCCTGACCGGTGACGTCCTGACCGTCGCCCGGCAGCAGGAGCCGGCGGAGACCGCACCGGCAGCCCCGGCGGCCGCCGCCGTCGACCTTCCCGCCGAGATGCAGCGGATCATCGGCGCGCACCCCGACCACCGGATCGGCGTCGCCGTGCTGGACACCCGCGACGGCCAGCTGCAGAGCTACGGCGACGTGGCACCCTACACGGCGGCGAGCACCGCGAAGGTCCTGACGGCCGCCGCCTACTACCACCTCGTGGAAACCGGCGATAAGTCACTCGATGCTCCCCTGGGCGCGTTCAATGCCGCGTTCCAGCTCAAAGCCATGATCAACACCAGCAGCGACGACTCATGGCTCCTGCTGATGCGGGACATCGGCTACCCCAACCTCACCGCCTACGCCGCCACCCTCGGCATCACCTACGATCCCGAACAAAACCTGCTGGCCCCGACGGACATGGCGCGGCTCCTGGCGCAGCTCACCACGGGCAAGCTGCTCAACGCCGATCACACCGCGGAGCTGCTCGGCTACATGCAGCACACCAATGACGAGGACCTCATCCCGGCCGCCGTCGCGCCCGGCATCACGGTCCACCACAAGTACGGCGTGGTGCAGGGCTACGTCCACGACGCCGCCCTGCTCAGCGCCGGGGACCGCTCCTACGCGGTGGTCATCTACACGTGGGGCCCGGACGACGCCGACAGTGCGGACCGCCTGGACCTCATCCACGACCTGACTCACCAGCTCACCGGCGCGCTTTTTGGGCAATAACGGGCCGGCAGGGGCCCGCTCCTGCGAGTGAGCTGTTAACAGGCTGAAAATCAACCGATCAGAGGTGGCGCAGGCTCCATTACGGGGGCAGGATGAAAGAAGCGGGAATAGTCTCAGCCGCAGCTGCCCGATGGAACCCCACGCCGTGGGGCCGTCCTCTGGAGGAGCACCAGATGTCCATTCCTTCTGAATCAAGAACGTTCAGTCGCCCCGACGCAGGGGCCTCTTGTCCAGCGCGCGGTCCCGCACGGGCCGCGGCGCCGCCCTGACGGGTCCGCGCCAGCTCAACCGCCGGCCCCACACAACGGGGCACGGGTGCGGCCCGCACTCCGGGCTGATCGAGGCTGCTGGGGCCCCGGAATTCCTCCCAGTCACATGTAGGAGACGCCGCAGTATTGGAGCAGGCCCAGGATCCCGCGAAGAGGACCGTGCAGATGCGCGGCTAGGGGAGCCTTCCGGAGCCGGGCTGTCCAGGGAGTCACCTTGACCCGCATCCTCATTGCAGAAGACGAAGAACGCATCTCCCGCTTCATCGAAAAGGGCCTGCGCGCGGCCGGCTACGTGCCCACGGTGGTCGCCGACGGCGTCACGGCCGTGGACTACGCCTCCAGCGGCGAATTCGATCTCCTGCTCCTGGACATCGGACTCCCCCGCCTGGACGGGTACGCCGTCCTCGCGGCGCTGCGCCGCGGCCAGGTGGGCATCCCGGTCATCTTCCTCACGGCCCGCGGATCATCCAGCGACACCGTCGCAGCGCTGGAGGGCGGCGCCGACGACTACATCGTCAAGCCTTTCCACTTCGAGGAACTCGTGGCACGCATCAAGGCCCGGATCCGCAAGTCGGACACCGGCGATGTGCTGGCGGGAAGCGTCATGCGCTACGGGCACTTGGAGCTGAACCTGCTCACCCACTCGGTCAGCGTCGACGGCAGGATGGTGGAACTCTCTGCCCGCGAATTCGCGTTGGTGGAAATGTTCCTGCTCCACCCCGGGCAGGTCCTGAGCCGGCAGCAACTGCTCAGCCATGTCTGGGGCTACGACTTCGACGGCACGTCCAACGTGGTGGATGTGTACGTGCGCCAGTTGCGGATGAAACTCGGCGCGGACCGGATCCTCACCACCCGCGGCGCCGGGTACCGCCTCAGCTAGGCATAGCAAGCTGATCCGCGCAGGAAGGGAACAGAGTGGCCACCTTGGATGAACATCCCGGTGAAGACGGCCAGGCCGCGCCGGCGGTTGCCTTCCCTGAGGCGGAAACCCAGGACCCGTCCGGCTGGGGCGCAAAGATCCACTCGGTGCGTTTCCGGGTGGTGGCCGCCATGCTGGGCATGATGCTCGCCGGGGTGGTCACAGCCGGGATGGTCACGTTCGTGGTCCAGTTCCAGGACTCTGATGCCAGGACCGACCAGGCGGTTCTCGACAAGGCGAATGCCGTGGTCAAGGTCGTCCAGACAAAGAAGAAAACGTCCGGTGACTACGCCAACAGGACGTACGTCAGTGCCCTTCACGAGGCCGCGGAGGATATCGAGCCGCGCAGCAACGAGGTCATGGCAGGGATAGTGGATGGGCATGTGGCATGGACCGTTGAAGGCAACGGGGACAGCAACCTCCTGAACAACAGCATGTTGGCCGATGCTGCCCAGCTCAGCAACCCGGCCGGCGCGTCCTTCGGCGAGCTGAACTCGGACGGCCGTCCACTCAGGACAGTGGTGGTGCCCATGAAGGGCGCCCCCGGGACATTCTTCCTGGTCGGCCGGGACGCGGGCGACCAGCGCGAGCACAACGCCAGCTCGGTCCGGACGTATTCGCTGGTGGCCCTCGGCATGCTCCTGGCTGCAGCGGTGATCGGCAGCGTGGTTGCGGGCCGGCTGCTCGATCCGCTCCGCCGTATGCGCGAGACGTCCCGGGCGGTCGGCCCGGAGGACCTCACGCAAAGGGTGACGGTGCGCAAAGGTGAGGACGACGTCACCCTGCTCGCCAAGACCTTCAACACCATGCTGGAAAGACTCGATGAGGGCGCCCAGCAACAGCAGCAGTTCCTGGACGACGCCGGCCATGAACTGCGGACCCCGCTGACCATTCTCCGCGGGCACCTCGAGCTCGTGACGGTCGATGATCCGGACGATGTCATCGCCACCAGGGACGTGCTGCTGGACGAGGTGGACCGGATGCAGCGCCTGGTGGACGACCTCCTGCTGCTCGCCAACTCCGGCGAGATCGGCTTCATCCAGCGTGAACCCGTCCGGGTCCCGGAACTCCTGGATCAGGTCATGGAGAAAGTGCACGTCCTGGCCGACCGGCACTGGCAGATCGATGAAAGAGCCGACTACGTGGTGGAGGCGGACCCGCAGCGCCTCACCCAGGCACTGGTCCAGCTCGCCGCGAACGCCGTCAAGTACACCGGACCGTCCTCCACCATCGCGCTCGGCTCCCGGATTGAGCGCCCGACGGCGAACGACGGCACCTCGCTGCCCCCGCAGGACACCCTCGTGCTCTGGGTGCGCGATGACGGGATCGGCATCGCCGCCGAGGACCAGCAACGGATCTTCGAACGGTTCGGCCGGGCGCACACGGGCCGCGGCGTGGAGGGCTCGGGACTGGGCCTTGCCATTGTCGCGGCCATCGCCCAGGCACACGGGGGCGTGGCCACGGTGGAATCCGAATACGGCCACGGGGCCACCTTCCTGATCCGGATCCCCCTGCAGACCTCCGGCGTCCGCGTCTGACCTGCCCCGCCGTCTGACCTGCCCCCGCCCTCTGGCCCGCACCTCCCCTCTGAACCGCACCCGCTGGTGCCCGTGCCTAAGCGCGGCGCCGCAAAAGCGGGCCCTTGGATGAGGAATCCTTCATCTTCCCCTCATCCCACCCTCACTCTCGGGGCGCACGCTGATGCTTAACATCAGACAGCACCTGCCCGGACACAGTCGCGACCGCGGCCTTGTCCGGGGGCACCGGGGGCGGGGGAGGATTGTTGTGGAGCCACTGCGGATAGTGCTGTACTCACATGATTCAGTGGGCCTGGGACATGTGCGTCGGAATCTGGCACTGGCCCACGCACTGAACAATCAGCTTCCCGGGCTGATCGGCCGCCCCGTCACCGGAATCCTCATCACGGGCACAGCCCTCGCACCGGCGTTCCGGTTGCCCGAGGGGTGGGACTGGGTGCTCCTTCCCGGTGTGGCGAAGGGTTCCGCGGGCTACCTGCCGCGGAACCTGACCCTGCCCATGGGGGAGCTCGTGCCATTGCGGGCCAGGCTGCTGCAGGCAACGCTGGCCGGCTTCTCCCCCCACCTCGTGGTGGTCGACCGGCACGCCACGGGCGTTCATGGCGAACTCGAAACAGCCTTGCGCCATGCCCGCACCGCCGGGCCCGTGCGCGTGGTGCTGGGCCTCCGCGAGGTCCTCGACTCGCCCGCAGCGGCCCTCGCCGAATGGGCCAGGGTGGGCGGTCCCCGCGTGGTGAAGGACCTGTTCGACGCCATCTGGGTCTACGGCGATCCCGCCGTCCACGATCCCGTGGCCGCCGGCGAAATACCGTTCGCCCTCCGAAAGCTCATCCGGTACACGGGCTACCTGGCCGTGGGGCGCCCTCCGGCCTCCGGCACCAGCTGCATGCCCGGGCGGTACTGCATGACGACGGTCGGCGGCGGCTCGGACGGCTATGCCCTGGCCCGCGTCGCCGTCGCCACCCCGGTCCCGGACGGGCTGGGACACCTCGTGGTCGCCGGGCCCCAGATGCCCGCCGAGCAGCTCAATGACCTCCGGCAGCGGGCCCGCCCCGGCGTCAAAGTGGTCGCCGCAGTCGATGACATCGTGTTCCACATCCGGCACGCCGGCGCCGTCGTGGCCATGGGCGGCTACAACACGGTGTGCGAAATCATGAGCACCCCTGTCCCGGCCCTGATCGTGCCCCGCACGCAGTCGCGCGCCGAGCAGCGGATCCGGGCCGAGTCCCTCGCCGCGGCCGGGTACCTGGAGCAACACGAGATTGGCACGCTGACGCCGGAGATCCTGGCAGCCTGGCTGGCCGCCCGGATCGGCACCACCGTGGACCGCCGTCGTGCGGTGCTGGACGGCCTGATCCGGGTTCCGCAGCTGGCCGCCGAGCTGCTGCGGCCGCTGGCCACTACCGAGCTGGCCCAAGCGGATCGGGACGGCGCCGATCAGGTCACCGCCGAACGGGCCAGTGCCGAACAATTCAGCGCGGACGAAAGCGAGGCCGCAGCGAGCGTGAAAGGTGCCAGCCGTGTCGCCGTTTGAACCCGGGACGGCGTACGTCCTGAAGATGTACCCGCGGTTCTCCGAAACGTTCATCGTTTCGGAGATCCTGGCCCGCGAGGCCGCCGGGGACCGGATCGAAATCTTCTCGCTCCGTCCCACCGACGACCCCCGGTTCCACCCCGAGCTCGCCCGGGTCCAGGCACCGGTGACGTACATTGACCGCCCCATCAAGACTGTGGCCCTGTGGGAGAGCCTCCGGATGGCCGACGCGGCCGGGCTCACAGCCGCCGTCGGCCGGAATTTGGGCGAACTCGCCGCCGCCTCGGCAGACGACGCCGTGCAGGCCATCAACCTGGCCACCGCGCTGCAGAACCGCAACATCCGGCACATGCACGTCCACTTCGCCTCGGGATCAACCACCGTGGCCCGGCTGACGTCCCTCATCACCGGCATCCCGTTCTCGTTCACCGCGCACGCGGTGGATATCTTCCATGAATCGGTCCAGGACGAGGACCTGCGGCTCAAGCTCGAGCAGGCCCACCACGCCGTGACCATCAGCCAGTACAACATGCGCTACCTGCGCCGCCGCTTCCCGTCCTCGACCGCCCGGCTCCATCTGGTGCGCAACGGCCTGGAGCTGGAGCGCTTCCCGTACCGGGAGCCCCGGCCGCTCGAAGCCACCCTCCGCATCGCCGCCGTCGGGCGCCTGGTGGAGAAAAAGGGCTTCCAGTATCTGTTGCCCGCGGCCGCCGAACTGCTGGACCAAGGGGTCAAACTGGACCTCCGGATCGCCGGGACCGGGCTCCTGGCCGAGGAACTGGAGGCCGGCATCGGCCAGCTCCGACTCGGCGCCCATGTCCGCCTGCTCGGCCCGCAGACCCAGGACCAGGTCCACGAGCTGCTCCACTCCTCCGATGTCTTCGTGGCGCCCTGCGTGGTCGGCGCCGACGGCAACGCGGACGGCATGCCTACGGTCCTGCTCGAGGCCATGGCCACGGGCGTCCCCTGCGTCAGCACGTCCGTCACCGGGATCCCCGAAGTAGTCCGGAACGGCTCCACCGGGGTCCTGGTCCGGCCGGGCAACCCGCACGCCCTGGCCCGCGGCATCTGCCAGCTCGGCTCCCCTGCCACGGACAGGCTCGCCATGTCCCGCAACGCCCGCGCCCTGATCGAGGAGGACTACGACGTCCAGCGCCAGGCCGAGCTCCTGAGGTCCCTCTCCCGTTCTGAAAGGAGAGTCGCATGACCCGCGTGGCCTATCTCTGCGCCGACCCCGGCGTTCCTGTCTTCGGCACCAAGGGCTCCTCCGTCCATGTCCAGGAAATCGTCCGGGCGTGGCGCGGCACCGGCGCCGCCGTCACCGTCTACTGCACCCTGCTCGGCACCGAGCGGCCCAGCGATCTTGCCGATCTCGACGTCGTCGAGGTCAAACCGGAATCGGTCCCCGCCTCCGCGCGGGAACGGGCGGTCCAGGACGCCGCGCTGGGCCTGGCGGACGAGGTCCTGCGCAACGGCTGCGGGCTGTTCTACGAGCGCTATTCGCTGTTCAGCCCGGCGCTGTCCGTGGTGGCCCGCATCCTGGACGTGCCGTCCGTGCTGGAGGTCAATGCGCCGCTGATCGAGGAGCAGCAGCGGTACCGCCAGCTGCTCGACGTGAAGAAGGCTGAGACGGTGTTCCGCCGCAACGCCGCGACGGCCGACGTCGTGGCCTGCGTCTCGGATCCCGTGGTCCGCTGGGTGCGGGCGCGGGTGCCGACCGCCAGGACCGTGCTGGCGCCTAACGGAGTGAACGTCGAACGGATCACGGCCCGCCGCCCCGGCCGCCGGAATCCGGACCACCTCACCGTCGGGTTCGTCGGAACCTTGAAGCCCTGGCACGGTGTCCCCGGCCTGCTGCACGGTGTCGCCCTGGCCAACCAGCAGACCGCCGACCCGGGCCTGCGCTGGCAGCTCCATGTGGTGGGTGACGGCCCCGGCCGGCAGGACCTCGAACGCCTCGCCGAATCCCTCGGCGTGCCGACGGTTTTCTCGGGCCCCGTCGCGCCGGCTGCGGTGCCCGGCCTCCTGGCAGAATTCGACGCCGCCGCCGCACCCTATCCCCCGGACGGACCTGGCCAGGACGATTACTTCTCGCCGCTGAAGGTTTTTGAGTACATGGCAGCCGGGTTGCCTGTGATCGCGAGCGCCGTGGGCCAGATCCCGTCCATCATCCAGGACGGCCGCACCGGGATCCTCGTCCCGCCCGGGGACCCCGCCGCGCTCGCGGACGCCCTCCTCCGGCTCGGCCAAGACCCGAATTTGCGGGAAAGGCTGGGGCTCGAGGCCCGCAACGACGCCGTGCAGCGGTTCAGCTGGAGCGGGGTGCTGTCCCGGATCACCGAGGCGCTGCCGCCTGCACGCAGACTGGCCAGGCAATGACCACCACTGCCAGGCATTCGCACCCCCGCAGCTGGCGGACCTTGTGGCGACGGACCCGCACCAGCCCACCGGCTGAACTCTCACCGCTGCGGCGGACCTTGCGGTGCGTCCGCCCGCATTTGCGCGGGCACAGGCTGCTCATCACTTGGGGATTCATTGCTATGGCCGTGGAAATCCTCTTCCGGCTTCTTGAGCCGTGGCCGGTGAAAATCGTCCTGGACTCCGTCTCACACTCACTCGGCGCCAATCTGCGCAGGTCCCCGCTCAGCGTGGAGGCGAGCGCGGAGGTGTTGCTCCTCTGCGCCGGCGCGGTGGTTGTCATCTGCCTGATCCGGGCCGTGGCCGGCTACGTGTCCGCGATTTCGTTTGCCCTGGTGGGTACCCGGATTTCCTCCGAATTGCGCGCCCGAACCTTCCGCCACCTCCAGGGCCTGTCGATGCGCCACCACAGCCGCGCCTCCACCGGCGACACTGTCCAGCGGCTCGTCGGAGACGTGTCCCGGCTGCAGGATGTGGCCGTCACTGCGGGGCTCCCCCTCATCGGCAATTTCGTGTCGCTGATAGCAATGATGTTCATTATGCTTTGGCTCGATCCTTTGATCGCACTGGTGACGTTCCTGTCCATCGGGATATTCGTTTTGGTGTCCCGCAAGAACTCGGGATCGATTACTACCGCGGCCCGCAAGTCACGCAAGGGTGAAAGCGCCCTGGCCACCACTGCCGCCCAGACGTTGGGCGCAATGCGCGAAGTCCAGGCGTATGGACTCGAAGACACCCTCAGCTCGGGCTTCAGTAAGAGCAACCAGTCGGCACTTGGCTCCGGCGTGGTCACGCTGCGGCTGGCCGCCAGCCTGCAACGGAAGACCGACGTCCTGACGGGAATCGCGACGGCGGTGGTCCTGGCTGCCGGCGGATGGAGGGTGATGCAGCACGTGATGACCCCGGGTGATCTGGTCGTCTTCCTCACTTACCTGAAAACCGGGCTGAGGCCACTCAAGGATGTGGCCAGGTACACGAGCCGCATCGCCCGCGCGACGGCCTCCGGGGAACGGGTTGCGGACCTGCTTGAGGCCCAGAGTGACGTGCCCGAGTCACCGCACGCCGTCGCCCTCAGGAACCCGCACCCGGACATTGTGTTCGATGACGTCTGGGCCGGCCACTTCGAGGAAACCGCGGTACTCAAGGGAATCACCCTGACCATACCGGCAGGTCAGCACTGCGCCGTGCTGGGGCCCTCCGGGGCCGGAAAGTCCACACTGGCAAGCATGATCCTTCGCATGGTGGACCCGTGGAAGGGGAATGTCAGCCTCGGCGGCGAGGACCTGCGGGACCTCAAGATCGCTTCCGTCCGCGCCCACGTCTCCATCCTGCTCCAGGACTCCGTGCTGTTCGGAACCTCCGTCCGGGAGAACATCAGGTTCGGCCGCCTCGATGCCACCGATGAGGAGATCGAAGCCGTGGCGGCCCTCGCCCAGGCCGACGGTTTCATCCGCGCGCTGCCCCAGGGCTACGAAACCGTCCTTGGCGAGGCGGCCAACAATCTTTCCGGGGGCCAGCGTCAACGGCTGGCCGTCGCCCGTGCCATGCTCCGCAAGGCCCCGATCGTGATCCTGGACGAGGCGACCGCCGGGCTCGATCCGGCATCCCGGGATTCGGTCCTCAGCGCCCTGGACACACTCACCGAGGGCCGGACCTCCATCACGATCACCCACGACGTCAACTCGGCCCAATCGTGCGACCGGGTGATCTGGCTCGAAGACGGCCAAATCCTGGAAGACGGGCCGCCGCAGTCATTGCTGGCCGATCCGGATTCCCGCTTTGCCGGCTGGGTCCACAGGCAGCAGACCCCCGAGCCGGGTGAACTGTTCAAGGTGCCGACATGAGCACCCCGCAGGGACAAAGACTGCAGGAACAGTGGCTGCAGGCGCAGCGGCGCGACGCTGACCGTGCCCTGGCGGCCCGTGACCCCCGGATCCCGGCCCTGAACTGGGTGCTCGACGACGAGCTGCTCTCCGAGCTACTGGGCGAAAGTATCCGGATCATCAGGACCCGCTACAAACCGCACACCTCCGCCCTCGTCGCCTTCCGCCGGACCGGCAACGCCGCCGGCAGCTACGGCTGGGCATTGACCACAACACCGGAGCACGTCGGGAAACTGCAGCAGCGGGCAGACAGCTCGCAAAAGCGCGACGGCGGCATCCGGCTTGTCCAGCCCGACCGTCCGCACGGTGACGTCGTCGTGGCTGTCGGCCCCATCGAAGAGGACTGGCCGCTGCGCCCCAACCTGCGGTGGCTCCGGGACCACGGACTCGGACGGCTCGGAGCGCTCCCCGCGGCAGGGCACTTCCTGGACCCCCCTGTCAGCGTGCTGAGATACAACCCGGAGCGCAGGCTCGTTGTCAGGATCCCATCGGCGACACTGCCCGTCGTCGTCAAGACCGCCGTCCAAGCAGACGAAGCTGCCGAAGGCCTCCGCCTGCGGCAGCGGCTTCAGAGCCACGGCATCCCGGTCCTGCCCGAACTCGCCGACCCGGAATGCGCCGCGCACGGCATCAGCGCCTCCCCGGACTGGGGCCACGGAGACCTGGGCGGCGTCGACAACGATCCGGCCGCCTACCGGGCCGGCCAAGCCCTGGCGGCGATCCATGGAATGGACGCGGGAACCGGGGCGGACCCGATGGCGGACATGGAGGACCTTGTACGCCAGCTCATGGCCACGCGGTCCATGATCACTTGCCTGCTCCCCGGGCTCGAGGCTCCGGTGGACGCGCTCACCGGCCGGCTCCTGGCAGCTGTCGGCGCCGCCGGCCCCCGAAGGCAACAGCCGGTGATGGTCCATGGTGACTTTTCGGCGGACCAGGTACTGGTGGACGGCCCGGCCGTCCGCATCATCGATTTCGACCGAGTCAGGACCTCCGACCCGGCCAGGGACCTTGGGTCCTTTGCCGCGGTGGAGGACATCGCAGACCCCGCCGGCGTCGGGCCCGTCGCCGGCGGCCGCAAGACGGCCCAGCTGATCGACGGTTACCGCGAGGCCGGCGGGCACGTATCGCAGGCCAGGGTGGAGACCTGGGCGGCCTTCCGGTTGTTCCTGAACAGCGTCGACCCGTTCAGGAACCGGGCCAGCGACTGGCCGGCCGACACGAGCTGGCATATCCGCCGGGCCCTGGAGTTGATCGCATGAGCTGGCACCCGCCGCTTTGGAAATACACCGACGACGCCGGCACGGCGTGGCGCGTTCACAACGCGTGGCCCGATAAAGAACCCGGAGAATACCTGCTTGAGGTCGTGACTGCGGACCGGCCCGGCGTTCGGGGAGCACATCTGAGCCATGGCCACTTTGAGATCCTGCCGGAGGACGATCCCGAACTGCCGGCCCTTCGGACCGAAAGACAGCGCGGGGAAATCATTTCCCACTGGCCCTACACGCGGGCGATCATCCGGGCGGAGGGATGCTACATCAAGGTCTTCCGGCCCGGCAGGGCCGCGGTCCCGGCCGAACGGTACGCCCAGATGGACCTCCTGCTGGACGCCGGCGCCTTTACGGCGCCCGAGGTGCTTCAGAGCTCCCCGGACACCCTCGTTTTGAGCGCCCTCTCCGGACCGACGCTCGGCGAAATCGGCGAGGACTACGTCACGATCGGCGACAAGGAGTTTGCCGGCGCATGGGAAGAATGGTCCAGCGCCTGGCTCGCCCAGCTGAGCGCGGCGTCTGACGTCAGCAGACAAACCGTTCTGGGCGCCCTGCCGGTCCATTCACCGGAGGTGGAAGCGAGGGGCGTGGCCCGTTGGTTGAAACTATGGCTGCGCCACACAGAGAATGTTCCGGAATTGTCCACCCAACGCGGCACCTTGATCGCCATGGCAGATTACGTCACGGCGAACCTGCTCGGCTCGGTACCGGACGCGCTGGTATGGGCCCACGGAGACCTGCATGACCGGCAGATCATCGCTGGCGACGGCCGGTCCCCGTTCGGGCTGCTGGACTTCGACGATACTGCCCGGGCCGAGGCCGCCCGCGACCTCGCCTACCTGGATTTCCATCTGGAGCGGCGCATGTGGCGCAGTAACCTGACGCCGGCGCGATACCTTAAGGCCCACACAAAGGTGCTGGCCGTGGCCGAGCAATTGCAGGTCAGCCCGGATCGGTTCGATGCCTACTCGGACGCACGCTGGCTGCGACTGGCCTGTTCTTCGCTTCCTTCGGGCTCATCGCTGGCGACCCGCGTTCTCGAGGACCGGGTTAGGCATCGTCAGTCCTTCGGATCCACCGTCCTGGCCAGCAGCCGGCCCCTCGGATCCCGGAGCTGATCCCCATGGGCTGGCACCCGCCCGTCCCGGCCGCCATCCTGGATGCTGACAACACCGAATGGCAGGTCATCCGCTCCTGGCCCGACGACTCCGCGGAGGACTATGTCCTGGAGTTGGGGGTTCCCGGCCGGGCAGGGGTCCGGGCAGCCCACCTCCGGGCGGGCCAGCTGGAGCTCCTGCGGGACGGCCGCGACCGGCGTCTGCCCGCCCTGAAGCGCGCGTCGCCGCTGGGGGTGGTGGTGGTGCACCGGGCCTATAAGCGTGCCGTGGTCAGAGCCGGGGAGCACCACCTCAAGCTCTTCCGGGCCCGCCAGTCCGACGAAGCGGTGGGCAGGCACGAACGGATGAACGAGCTCCTCGGCGCAGGGGACTTCCTCACACCGGAAATTGTTTCCTCCACCCCTGGCTGCCTCACCCTCATGACGCTGCCCGGCCGTTCCCTGTTCGAGCTGGGAATCGACCCCGCGGTCAGCGATGTGGTCTTTGAAAATGCCTGGCAAAAATGGTCCCGGGCCTGGGTCCGGCAGCATTCCCTGGCCTTGGCGCCCGCGCACCGCCCCACTCTCGAGGCGCTCCCTGTCCGGACGGCCGCCGTCGAACTGGCGAGACTGCAACACACGGTGCACCTGTGGCTGGTGCACGCCGGGGACATTCCGGCGGCGCAAGCGGAGCGCGCGGCCGTCCGCGGGGCCGCGGGGCAGGCCGCCCAAAAGCTGCTCCGGACCGATCCGGATCCGCTGGTTTGGTCGCACGGGGACCTTCACGACAAGCAGATCTTCACCCTGGATCCCGGCGCTCCCCTGGGCCTGCTGGACTTCGATGAAGCCTGCCGCGCCGAGGCCGCCGCCGACCTCGGCAACATCGCCGTGCACCTTCAGCTGCGCCTGCACCAACACCGCCTGACCGCCGAAAGGTACCAAACCGCCCGCCGCCACGTCATCGCAACGGCCGAGGAACTGCATGTCACCCCGGCGCGCTTCGACGCCTACGCCGCCGCGACCCGCCTGCGGCTCGGCTGCCTGTATTCCTTCCGGCCGCAGTGGGCCGACCTGGCGGAGGACTTCCTCGTTCCGGATGGTGAACAGGCCCTGGCGGCGGGAGTTCCGGCCGCTAAAGTGGAGCCCACGTACTGACTGCACACCAGATCGAAACCACCCCACACCGAACCACCCCACACCGAACCACCGAACCACCGCGCATTGCGCCGAACCGGGAGGACCGCTGGCATGGCTTACATCAAGGTTGGAACCGAAAACAGCACAGACGTTGAGCTCTACTACGAGGACCACGGATCCGGCCAGGCCGTGGTCCTTATCCATGGCTACCCGCTGGACGGCTCGTCGTGGGAAAAGCAGACCGCGGCGCTGCTCGGCGCGGGCTACCGTGTGATCACCTACGACCGGCGCGGCTTCGGACAGTCCAGCAAACCCACCGAGGGCTACGACTACGACACGTTCGCGGCGGACCTCAACACCCTCCTGACCACCCTCGACCTGAACGACGCCGTGCTGGTGGGCTTCTCCATGGGCACCGGCGAAGTGGGCCGCTACCTCGGAACCTACGGGTCCGCCCGGGTCTCGAAAGCGGTGTTCCTGGCCTCGCTGGAGCCGTACGTGCTGCAGGCCGAGGACAACCCCGACGGTGTCCCGCAGTCGGTGTTCGACGGGCTGATGGAGGCCGTGACGGCGGACCGGTACGCCTTCTTCACGGAATTCTTCAAGAACTTCTACAACAGCGACACTTTCCTGGGCACTCCCCGGCTCAGCCAGGAGGTCCTGAACGCGGGCTGGAACCTCGCCACCGGGGGTGGGCCCACGGCGTCGTCGGCGGCGCAGCCAACCTGGCTCACGGACTTCCGAGCCGACATCCCCAAGATCGATGTCCCGGCCCTCATTGTGCACGGCACGGCGGACAACATCCTGCCGATCGACGTCGCCGGCCGCCAGTTCGCCAAGGCGCTGCCGAGTGCCGAGTACGTGGAGATCGACGGCGCCCCGCACGGCATGCTGTGGACCCACGCCGCGGAGATCAACGAGGTTCTGCTGCGGTTCCTGGCGAGCTGACCGGGGCCGCCGCGGAGCCGCCCCTGGTTGACACAGCTCAGACGGGTACGGTTCAATCTTTTGCATATGCTGAAATAACAGTTCCACGATACGAATATTTTGTCCGTATAGCCCTACACCGTGGATGCCAGCATTGACACAAAGGATCTGGCACATGCTGTTGGACGACTTTAATGCCGCCGGACGCGCGGAGGCCGCCGCCGCCCTGCGCCCCTGCCTGGACATCGAGCGATGGATTGAGGAGATCGTCGGCTTGAGGCCCTTCGACAGTACGGAAATCCTCCTCCAAACCGCCGGCCGTGCGGCGGAACCGTTCACCGAGGCGGAGGTGGAAGCCGCGCTGGCCCACCATCCCCGCATCGGCGAACGGGCCGCAGGAAACGGCGTTGAGGCCCGGCTCTCCCAATCGGAGCAGGCGAGCCTGGGCGCTCCGGATCCGGCCGTCGCCGCAGCCATCGCCGCAGGGAACCGGAGCTATGAAGAGAAATTCGGCCAGGTCTTCCTGATCCGCGCGGCCGGCCGCAGCCGCGAGGAGATCCTGGCGGCCCTCAACGCCCGGCTCTCCCACACTCCCGAAGAAGAACAAGTGGTCATCGGCCAGCAGCTGCGCGAAATCGCGGTACTCCGACTCGAAGGACTGATAGGCGCATGAGCACTTCCCACGTCACTACCCACGTTCTGGACACGGGTTCCGGCAAGCCCGCCGCAGGCGTCGCAGTCACCTTGGACATGCTCGACGGCGAACGCTGGGTCAGGATCGCGGCCGGCGCCACGGACGATGACGGCCGCGTCAAGTCGCTCGGCCCCGACAGCCTGGGCTCCGGCACCTACCGCCTGGGCTTCGACACCGGAGCCTATTACGCGGCCGCCGGGACCGAGACCTTCTTTCCCGAAGTCACACTGACCTTTGCGGTGTCCGAAGCGCAGGCCCACTACCACGTCCCGCTTCTGCTGAGCCCCTTCGCCTACTCCACCTACCGGGGCAGCTAAGCCCGGAGCAGCCAAGACCGGCTGCCAGCACCACGTCACACCCCTACCGGCCCCGGCACCGCTCCGGGAACAGGCCTCCCTGCCTGGTGGCCGGCGCAGCCATGTTCCGGCGCAGCCATGTTCCGGCGCAGCCATGTTCCGGCGCAGCCCGCCCGGCCCCCAGGGCCAGTCACAAACGACATTTTCGCGGCGAACCGGCCCAGCCGGCCCATGACCCTTGACAGTGGCCCACGTCACTCCTAATCTGAATTTTGGGATCCCAAATCGGGATCCCAAAACAAGAAAGCTTGCCGGGCCCCGCCCTCCCAGATTCTGCACCTGATCCGAACCTGATGTCAGCGCTGACATCAGCCCTATCAACCGCTGCGATCGACACAGGGCCCGCGCACAGGACGCCCCACGCTCCGGCATCCTGACCCTCAAACAAATCCCCCATCACCTGCCGGCATGTTTACTCTCTATCAAGGAGAAGTTGTGTCTCTTCCAAATACCGAAACAGCAGTACAGCCCGATGACCTCACAAGCTCCAAGGACGGCGTGCAACGGCGCACGAATGTCCGATGGAAAATGTTCCTACTCCTGCTGGTCCTCGTGTCCGTGAACTACATCGACCGGGGATCCATCTCTGTTGCCCTGCCCATCATCCAGAAGGAATTCAACATGGCCCCGGAGCTCGTGGGCCTCCTGCTCTCAGCCTTCTTCTGGACCTACGCCCTCATGCAGATCCCGGTCGGCTGGCTGATCGACAAGTTCGGCCCCCGCAAGGTGATGACCGCGTCCTGCGTCGGCTGGGGCGCCGCAACGGCGGCCTCCGGCCTGGCCGGAGGCTTTGTCAGCATGTTCATCGCCCGCCTGGGCATCGGCGTCACCGAGGCCGGGGTCATGCCGGCCGGCGGAAAACTGAATGCCATCTGGATGCACAAATCGGAACGCGGCCGCGGCGCCACCATCCTTGACGCCGGAGCCCCTTTGGGCGCCGGGCTCGGCGGCATCCTCATCGCAGGCCTGATCGCCTCGACGGGCAGCTGGCGGAGCTCCTTCATCATCGCCGGCGCCGCCACCGTCCTCATGGGCCTCGCCGTCTGGTGGTACGTCCGGGACAACCCCCGCCAGCACCGCGGAGTCAACGACGCCGAGGCCGAGTACATCGAGGCCTCCCACGCCGCCGAGGACGCCGAAGCCGAGCTCGACGGCAGCAAGGGCAAGCGCGCCCTGCTCCCCTACCTGAAGTTCCGTTCCTTCTGGGCCATGTGCTTCGGCTGGCTGGGCTTCAACGGCGTCTTCTACGGCCTGCTCACCTGGGGCCCGCTCTACCTGGCCCAGGCCAAGGGCTTTGACCTGAAGACCATCGGCTGGTCCACGTTCGTGATCTTCGGCGCCGGTTTCGTCGGCGAAATCCTCGGCGGCACCATCGCCGACAAATGGCGGGCATCTGGCGCCTCGGCCAACCGCGTCATGCGCACCCTCCTGGGCACCTCAAGCGTCGTAGTGATCGGCGGCCTTGTCGGTGTCACCGTCGTTGCCGACCCGACGACGGCGGTAGTCCTGCTCTCCGTCGTCATGTTCTTCCTTCGCTGGGTGGGCCTCTTCTGGAGCATCCCCTCGATCCTGGGTGGCCGGACCAACGCCGGCGTCCTGGGCGGCGCGATGAACTTCAGCGGCAACATCTCCGGCTTCGTCACGCCGATCGCGGTCGGCCTGATCGTCGGTGCCACCGGCTCATACACCTGGGCGCTGCTGTACTTCGTGGGATCCGCGATCATCATGGGCGCATCCGTGCTGACCCTGAACTACAACAAGCGGCTCCCTGTCTAAGCTAGGCCACGAAACACCAGTTCCCGAAGCCGGGAACGCAGTGCCATAAAGAACCCGAAATGGAGCACCATGCTTACCGCAGAAGAAACCCAGGACAAGGAACGCCCCCTCCGGGAGGCTGTCCGGGACACCCTCCGCAACAGGATCTTTGAAGGGCACTACGTTCCCGGCACCAGGCTGGTGGAGCGCGACCTCGCCGCCGAATTCAACGTCTCCCGCCTCCCGGTCCGCGAGGCGCTGCGAATGCTGCGCCAGGAAGGCCTGGTCAGCGACCGCGGCGCTCGCGGGGCCGAAGTCAGCTCGCTCAGCCCCAAAGACGTGGAGGATCTCTTCGACGTCCGCCAGTCGCTCGAAGTGCTGGCCTGCAGGCTGGCCGCGGCCCGCGCCACACCGGAGGACCTCAGTGCGCTGGAAGCCTTGTTGGACGTGGCCGAGCTCTCTCTAGCCAAGGGCGCCATTATGGACGCCCACCGGGCCAACAGCGAATTCCACGATGCCATCACCCGGATCGCCAACAACGGCTTCCTCAAATCGGCGCTCGAACCCCTCCAGGGCCGGATGCACTGGCTGTTCCGGCATGTGAGCGACCTCCCCGAACTCATCGAAGAACATCGGGCGCTCTACACCGCGATCGCCAGCGGTGACCCTGACCGGGCGGCTGCCCAGTCGGCGTCGCACATCGACAAATACCGGGAACAGTTTCCGGAGAATTTCCGCCGGACGGAACCCGACCTTCATCGGAAGAAGTAATGAAACTCCTTGTCATCAACCCCAACATCAGCAACGATGTCACTTCGCTGATCGAATCCGAAGCCCGGCGTTCAGCCTCGCCCGGAACCGAACTGGTAGTCCGGACCGCCGGCCACGGCGTCGAATATATCGAAACCCGCTTTGAATCGCTGATCGCCGCCGGTGCCGTCGCCGAAATCATCGCAGAGTACACTCGCGACGGCGCCAGCGTCGACGGCGTGGTGGTCGCCGCATTCGGCGACCCAGGGATGCCGGCGCTGAAGGAACTCGCCGACGTCCCCGTCATCGGAATTACCGAGGCGGCACTTTGCGCCGCCGCCCTGCAGGGGCACCGGTTCTCGATCATCGCCATCTCGGACCGCATCCGGCCCTGGTATCTGGACTGCGTTGAACGGTTCGGGCTCGCCGGCCGGCTGGCCTCGATCCGCTCCATCAACGAGAGCCTCAACGGCATCGGTTCCGTGCAGCAGGACTTCAAGGAGACCCTGCTGGCGCTCAGCCGCCAGGCCGTCGCCGAGGACGGGGCCGACGTCGTGATCCTCGCCGGCGCGCCGCTCGCCGGACTTGCCCGCGAGCTTGCAGGCCAGATCCCCGTACCCGTGGTGGACGGCATTTCCGCTGGCATCCAGATGGCCCAGTCCGTAGTCAACCTCCAGTCCGGTCCGCACCGGGCCGGCGCCTTCGCGCCGCCACCGGTCAAGGCCCGCAAGGGGCTTTCGAAAAACCTCGATGCCGCCCTCACGACGGCGCAGCACGCCACCCGGCTGCCCGCACCGTCCCACTAATTTTCTTTCTCGAAGGAGGACAACGATGTCCCACACCCCAGACCTTGTCATTGCCAACGGCACCGTGGTCAACAGTTTCGGCCGCCAGAATGTGCACGTCGTGGTGCACGGCAGGACGATCGTCCAGCTCGTGGACGCTTCTGAGCCGGTCCCCGCTGCCGCCAGGAGCATCGACGCCGCCGGCCAGCTGGTGATTCCGGGTGGCGTGGACGGCCACTGCCATGTCGCCCAGGTAACCGGACGGTTCCGCACCCTGGACGACTACCGGACAACATCCACCGCTGCCCTCTGGGGCGGCACCACCACCATTATCGACTTCGGCATCCCCCGCGACGCCCGCGAGACCCCGCTGGCCGCGGTGTTGCACAAGAAGGAACTGGCACGCGAGTCCCGCTGCGACGTCGCCCTGCACGGCTCGGTGGTCCAGTGGGACGAGACTGTGCCGTGGCAGCTCGAACAGCTCGCCGCCGAAGGTGTCCGTTCGGTCAAGATGTACACCACGAACCGGGGCACCACCATGGCCGACGGGGACACCATCCTGAAGGTCATGCGCGAGATGGTCCGGCTCGACGGCCTTACCTACATCCACGCCGAACACGATCCCATCATTGCCGACTGCACCCAGCAGCATGCGGACGACGGCCGCATCGGCATCGAACACCTGCACCGGACCCGGCCCGAACTCGCGGAGGAGATCTCGGTCAAGGAGACCCTGGCGATGGCCGAGTACACCAACGCTCCCGTCTACTTTGTGCACCAGTCCACGCCGGGGGCCGTAGACCTCGTCGCCGGGGCCCGCAGCCACGGAATGGACGCCTTCTCGGAAACGTGCCCGCACTACCTCACCCTGGACGACACCGTCTACGGCACGTCCTTCCCCGAGTGGTACGCCTGCTGCCCGCCGATGCGCAGCCCCGAGACCGTCGCCGCGCTGCGGGACCGGCTTGCCGCCGGAGCCATCCACACGGTGGCCTCGGACCACTCCTGCTACGACCTCGCGCAAAAACGCGAGCGGTCCGATGACATCCGCGCCATGCCGCACGGCCTGCCGGGAGTGGAAACCCGCATGCCTGTCACCTTTACCGCCATGATGGACGCCACCGGCGGGGCAGCCCGGGTGGAGGATTTCGTGGAAGTGTTCGCCGCCGGTCCGGCCCGGATCAACGCCCTGCCGGGCAAGGGAACGATCGCAGCAGGGTACGACGCCGACCTCGTCGTCTTCGATCCCGCACAGGAACGCACCGTTGACGGCGCTGCCCTGCACATGGGAACGGATTTCTCGCCGTTCGACGGCAGGACGCTCACCGGCTGGCCCGCCGTCGTGGTGTCCGCCGGACGCGTCGTGCTGGACGCCGGCGGCTTCCATGACCCCGGCCCCGTGGGCCAGTTTGTGGCCCGAAACGGTTTCCGCGAGCACCAGGCGGCCGCGGCCACCGCCCCCGTCAGCGCCACCCCCGCCCCCGCCGCTGTCTACCCCGCTGCCCGCTAGGAGCACCCATGCCTTCCGCAACCCGCCCCACCCGTATCGGCATGATCGTGCCGTCCTCCAACACCTGCCTCGAGCCGCAAAGCTACCGGATCCTCGGCGACCGCGACGACGTGACAATCCACTTCGCCAGGATCCAGGTCACGCGGATCGCCCTCGACGATTCCTCCGACCGGCAATTTGATGCCCCGGCAATGCGGGCTGCCGCCGAGATCCTGGCGACCGCCGACGTCGACGTCATCGCGTGGAACGGCACTTCAGGATCGTGGCTCGGCGCCGATCACGACCGCGAACTCGTCAAGGGAATACAGGACGCCACCGGCATTCCCGCCACCACCTCCACACTGGCGTACATGGAGGCCTTCCGGTCCTTCGGCACCGAGCGGATCGGGCTGTTCACCCCGTACACGGAGGACGTCAACGAACGGATCGTGGCGTCCTACGAACGGGACGGGATCAAAACACTTGACCACCGTTTCCTCGGCCTGAGCGACAACGAATCATTCGCCCGGGTCTCCGACGCCGAGATGCGGCCCGGATCCCTGGAACTCGCGGCACAGAACCCGGACGCGCTCGTGTACCTCTGCACCAATCTCTACGGTGCCAACGTCGCGGAGGAAATCGAGGCGGCCATGGGCGTTCCCGTGCTCGATTCGGTGGCCGTGACCCTGTGGCACTGCCTCAAAATGGCCGGCGCCCCGCTGCTCTCCCCGCGGTGGGGCAGGCTGCTCACCTCAGCCTGACCGCCAAGGCAACGCGGGGTCAGGTACGGCCGATGCCGGGCTGCTTTATGGGCCGTATCTGACCCCGCGTTGCTTTGTGTACCGACCTTTCAACCGATTGTGACTGCCGGGCCGCGGTGATGCGCCGCTGATGTTGACGCGTCCCAGCCTCTCTCGATAATCTCGAAATGCAAGAAAGTTTTTCCACATAATGAAAAATATTGATCACCATTCAACGATGAAGAGTGAGGTGGACGTGGCTGCAGGAGAAGATACCTCCCATATCCTCAGCGGGTTGACAAACCAGCTGCCTGATCGTGATCCGGAAGAGACCGCCGAATGGCTGGAGTCCCTGGATACCCTGATTCAGGAACAAGGCACCGAACGTGCCCAGTACATTATGCGAAGCCTGCTCCAGCGGGCCGGCGCGCAGAGCGTGGGTGTTCCGATGGTCACCACCACGGACTACGTCAACACCATCCCGGTCGACCAGGAAGCGGCATTCCCTGGCGATGAAGAGATCGAACGCAAATACCGTGCCTGGCTGCGCTGGAATGCCGCCGTGATGGTGCACCGGGCGCAGCGGGCGGACATCGGCGTCGGAGGCCACATCTCCACCTACGCCGGCGCCGCGACCCTGTACGAGGTCGGCTTCAACCACTTCTTCCGCGGCAAGGACCACCCCGGCGGCGGCGACCAGGTTTTCTTCCAGGGCCACGCCTCCCCCGGCATGTACGCCCGCGCCTTCATGGAAGGCCGGCTCTCCGAGGAGGACCTGGACGGGTTCCGCCAGGAGAAGTCCAAGGAAGGGCACGCCCTGTCCTCCTATCCGCACCCGCGCCTGATGCCGGAGTTCTGGGAATTCCCCACCGTCTCGATGGGCATCGGCCCGATGAACGCCATCTACCAGGCCCAGTCCAACCGGTACCTGCACAACCGCGGCATCAAGGACACCTCGGACCAGCAGGTCTGGGCGTTCCTGGGCGACGGCGAAATGGACGAGCCCGAGTCCCGCGGCCTGCTGCAGCTGGCGGCCAACGACAAGCTCGACAACCTCAACTTCGTCATCAACTGCAACCTCCAGCGCCTCGACGGTCCCGTCCGCGGCAACGGCAAGATCATGCAGGAACTCGAAGCGTTCTTCCGCGGTGCCGGCTGGAACGTCATCAAGGTCGTCTGGGGCCGGGAGTGGGATGACCTGCTGGCCAAGGACGARGACGGCTCGCTCGTGAAGATCATGAACGAGACCGTCGACGGCGACTACCAGACGTACAAGGCCGAATCCGGCGCGTTCGTCCGCGAGCACTTCTTCGGCAAGACCCCGCAGACCAAGGAAATGGTCCAGGACCTGACCGACGACCAGATCTGGAACCTCAAGCGCGGCGGCCACGACTACAACAAGGTCTACGCCGCCTACAAGGCCGCCACCGAGTTCAAGGGCAAGCCCACGGTCATCCTGGCGCACACGGTCAAGGGCTACGGCCTGGGCACCCACTTCGAGGGCCGCAACGCGACCCACCAGATGAAGAAGCTCACCCTCGCGGACCTCAAGGCCTTCCGCGACCACCTGCGCATCCCGATCACGGACGACCAGCTCGAAGCGGACCTCTACCGGCCGCCGTACTACCACCCCGGCATGGACTCCCCGGAGATCCAGTACCTGATGGACCGCCGCAAG
>NZ_JBFTRB010000025.1:0-46873 GCF_056399305.1 Arthrobacter sp. 01N444 | reverse complement strand
GGATTGGCCGCCTCCGGTTCCCAGCATTTCCGCTGGTCTCCCTCGCGGCGACTTAGAAAACAATACACCCACCACGCCCCCACCGCAACTCCACCCCCCACACCCACCCCACCACCCAAAAACCCCGCCACCACAACCCAAAACCACCCAACCAGGCCCGCCGGCGTCGTAAGCCCGCAGTGTGTGGTGCGTCACCGCCGAAGGGAACAGTGGGGGGCGTGAAACCGCCAAGTCCTTAAACGCGAGAAGGGCCGGCAACCAAATGGTTGCCGGCCCTTCTTCAAGCCACTGGCTTCAGGAGTCCTGAATTACCAGGAAGACTTCGTGATGCCCGGGAGCTCACCGCGGTGAGCCATGTCGCGGAAGCGAACACGGGAGATGCCGAACTTCTGGAAGGTACCGCGCGGACGGCCATCGATGATGTCGCGGTTACGCAGACGTACCGGCGAGGCGTTGCGGGGCAGCTTCTGCAGGCCGAGGCGAGCAGCTTCGCGTACTTCGTCGGTTGAGTTGGGATCAACCAGAGCCTTCTTCAGTTCGAGGCGCTTTGCAGCGTAACGCTCGACGATGACTTTACGCTGTTCGTTCTTAGCGATCATTGACTTCTTAGCCATGTGTTTAGCGCTCCTCTCGGAATTCGACGTGCTGGCGGATTTTGGGGTCGTACTTCTTCAGGACCAGACGGTCCGGGTCGTTACGACGGTTCTTGCGCGTCACGTAGGTGTAGCCCGTGCCCGCGGTCGACTTCAGCTTGATGATCGGACGTACGTCCTTATCCTTTGCCATTAGAGCTTCACTCCTCGTGCCAGGATGGCGGCGACGACTACGTCAATGCCGCGTACGTCGATGGTCTTGATGCCACGAGCAGAAACCTGCAGCGTGACATTACGGCGCAGGGACGGAACCCAGTAGCGCTTCTTCTGGATGTTCGGGTCGAACCGGCGCTTGTTGCGACGGTGCGAGTGCGAAATGCTGTGTCCAAAGCCCGGCTCGGCTCCGGTCACCTGGCAGTGTGCTGCCATGACGACTCTCCTCAAAAAATAAATGAAACGGCTAACGGAGTTCCCGTTGACCGTGCGTTGGGCGGCGTCCGCATCCGGCCCCCTCCCCCAACCGTCGTTGTCCGCGGGATTCAGACGGCACAAACCGTCTGCTTCCTCACTGCGGCGAAGATTGTGGGCCACGGGCACCTGGCGCCGGCGATCTGTTGGACCGTCATTGCGAAGTGCCGGGATGCTGGGCGAATACAGGAATGCGCGCAACTTGAGCCCCTAACTACCGGCCGCCAGGACCGTCGATTTTTCAGACGGGTCCTGCCAACCGGAGCAATTGCGCACGCTCCGCGCCACCTAGCGCCTACCAAGTCTACGAGTTCGGCGATTTAAAGGCCAATCCGGCGCTGAATGGTGTATAGGGCAGTGCCCCACAGCCAGTGCAGGCGTCGGGCCGGTGCCCTCCCGAGTCATATGCCCGACGAAGGCTTTTCACAGCGAAATGATAGGCAGGGGGGCAATTCTGGATCCATGAACACACAACTTCTGACGAACCGTCCCGGGATTCGCCGCAGCTCCGGCGGCGTTGCGAACCCCTTCAGGGCGCAGTACCGCCGGCGGTTGCTAAGAGCGGATCTGCTGACGGTCCTTTTCTGGACGTCGCTGGCCGGCGCGGTCGCCTTGTGGCTGGCCGACGGCGGAATGGCCGGCTTCTCGACTCCAGCCGGTTCCTTCACCGCGCTGGGGATTGTAGCCGGCCTCGCCGGCATGGACCTGGTGCTTCTCATGCTGCTGCTGGCGGCCCGAATCCCACTCATCGACCAGACAGTCGGCCACGACCGCGCCCTTGAGTTTCACCGCAAGCTGGGCAAACCGGCCCTGTACCTGCTGCTGGCCCACGGAGTCCTCATTGCGATCGGCTACGGCATGGCGGAAGGGCTGGACCCCGTCAGCGAGTCGGTTGCCCTCTGGGTCCTTGTGCCTGACATGTGGCTGGCCTACATTTCCATGCTCCTGTTCATCGCCGTCGTCGTCACCTCCCTGGTAGCCGTCCGACGTCGGTTCCCTTACGAATTCTGGTACGCCGTCCACCTCCTGACATACGCGGCCGTGCTGACCTCACTCCCCCACCAGTTCAGCGTGGGCGCTCTCTTTGCCGAGGGAACCTGGCAGCGCTGGTACTGGCTGGCCCTCTGCATCGCGACCGGCGCCGCGCTCCTCTACTACCGGGTGGTCCAGCCTGTGGTGGCAACATTCAGGCACCAGTTGACCGTCAAGCGCGTGGTGCGGGTGGCCCCCGGGGTGGTCAGCATTGAAATGTCCGGTCTTCGACTGGACGAGCTGACAGGCAGTGGCGGCCGGTTCTTTATCTGGCGGTTCCTGGCTCCGGGCCTGTGGTGGCATCCGCATCCGTTCAGCCTGTCCGCCGAACCCGTCCACTTCGACGCCGCCGGCCAGGGCACGCTGAGGATCACTGTCCGCAACCTGGGCAAGGGGTCATCCCAGCTGGCGTCGCTGAAGCCCGGCACCAAGGTGGCAGTGGAGGGACCGTACGGGCTGTTCAGCACGTCCGCGCGGAGCCGCACCCATGTGGTCATGGTGGGAGCCGGAATTGGCATCACGCCGGTTCGTGCCCTGCTGGAGAGCACGCCATTCCAGCCCGGCAACGCCACTGTCATCCTCCGCGGCCACAGTGAATCCGAGCTCTACCTGGGCGAGGAGATCCTCGATCTCTGCCGGCGCCGCGGCGCCACGCTCTTCCACTTGACCGGCTCCCGCCCGGCCGGCATCCAGACCTGGCTTCCGGAGCACGCCGCCCGTGCCGGCCACCGGCTTGCCAGTTATGACCCGAAGATCGCCGACGCCGACGTGTACGTCTGCGGCCCCTCCGCCTGGGCAGACAACGTGCTTGAAGACGCCCGCGCAGCCGGCGTCCGGGAAGACCAAATCCACTACGAAAGGTTCGACTGGTGAGAACCCGCGCAGCAGTTTCAGCCGCCCTGGCCTCCGCCGGCATCCTCATCGCCGGCTGGCAGTCCGGCGTCCATGTAGCCGATACCGGCAGCTCCGTCGCAAGCGCGGCCGCCGGGACCACCGGGTCCACGGGTTCGTCTGGCTCAAGCGGAACGTCCGGGTCCACGGGTTCTTCCGGCTCAAGCGGAACGTCCGGCGCGTCGGGTGCGGGCACCACAGGGGCCTCGGCCAAGGCCGTAGGGACGTACCCTGGCTCGGTCGTCCAGACCCGGTTCGGCTCCGTGCAGGTGCAAATCACGGTTCAAGCCGGAAAGATCACCGACGTCACGGCGCTGCAGCTGACCGATGCTGAACGAAAGTCCGTGCAGATCAGCAACCGGGCCGCCCCGCTCCTGCGCGCCGAAGTGCTCCAATCCCAGTCCGCGGATGTGCAGACCATCAGTGGTGCCACGGTGACTTCCGAGGCGTACTTGAACTCCTTGCAGGCGGCCCTCGATGCAGCCAACCTCTGAGCTGGGCGGCTCTGCCCTGCGGGCCAGGACGTTTGGCTCGATGGGCACAGTCATCAGCCTGACCGTTCCAGCGGCGGCCGTCCCGGAAACTGCGGGCGGGGAGGGCGGGCTCTACGCCGCAAGCGCCGCCGTCGAGCGCGTCTTTGCCGGGTTGGACGAAACCTTCAGCCTGTACCGCCCCGACTCCGAGGCCAGCCGGCTGGCGCGCGGCGAGCTTTCCCTGCGGGACTCATCCGCCGCGATGCGGGACCGCTACGCGGAGTCGCTCGGCTGGCGGCTCAGGACGGAGGGCGCGTTCTCCCCGGAGCGGCCCGACGGTGTGCTGGACCTTTCGGGGCTTATCAAGGGCTACGCGATCGGGCAGGCCGGTGAGGCATTGCGGAGCCGCGGGATCACCGACTGGTGCCTGAATGCCGGCGGCGACGTGCTGGTGATGGGCTCGCCCGTGCCGGGCAGCGGAACCGGGTGGGCGGCCGGCGTTGTTGACCCGATGGACCGCTCGGCGTTGCTTGCCGCCTACGAGCTGGGCGGACCTGGCACCCGGTGCGCCCTTGCGACGTCGGGCTCAGCGGAGCGGGGTGACCATATCTGGGCAGCGGGAGCCGGAAGCCGGACCGCGGGCTTCTCCGGCGCCGGGTTCGCCCAGGTCTCCGTGGCTGCGGCGGACATTGTCACCGCCGATGTGCTCGCGACGGCGATCGTGGCCGGCGGGACCGCGATGCTGCACCGGGCCACGGACGGTTGGGAGATCGATGTCCTCGCCGTCCGCCGCAACGGGGAGCTGCTCGCGACGCCGGGGTTCCGCGCCTAGGGTGCCGTTCTAGAGGTGGGTCAGCTGGCCGTACTTCGGCTCCAGGCCGTCGCCGGACGACTTGCCGGTGACGCGCCGGACAACCCACGGGCCGGCGAATTCGCGGACCCACCGGGCATTCGCGCGGAGGGCATCCACCCGGCTCAGCTCGGGAACCGGCGTCATGGGCGGGACGTCAATCGAGTGCTCGTGTGCCAGCACCGTGAGGACGCGCTTGGCCATGTTCGCGTGGCCGGCGGCAGACATGTGCATCCGGTCCGTGGCCCACATGCCCCAGTCGTAGTACTCGCTGAAACGCCAGTAGTCGACCAGCAGGGCCCCGTGGTCCCCGGCGATGCCGCGAACCAGTTCGTTGTAGATGGCCGTACGGCCGCGCATGGTGCCGAAAATCTTGGAGCCCCGCGCGTCGAAGCCGGTGAACATCACCACGGTGGCGCCGGTGGCCGTGAGCTTGCGGATCCCGGCATCGTATTCGGCCAGCAGGTCATCGATGTCGACCTTGGGCCGGAGGATGTCGTTGGCGCCAGCGTAGATGCTGACCAGGGTGGGATGGAGGGCGACGGCGGCATCGACCTGTTCGGCCAGGATCTGGCGGAGTTTCCGGCCGCGGATGGCAAGATTCGCGTACCCGAAGCCGGGATCGGCGGCGCCAAGCCCCTCTGCCACCCGGTCCGCCCAGCCCCGGACGCCGTTGGGCCGGGTAGGGTCGTCGTCGCCGACGCCTTCCGTGAAGGAGTCTCCAAGGGCCACATAGCGGGACGTGAAATCCATGGATCCAGTCTGCCAGCAGTTGCCGTGAGCAACAAAGACGGGGGAGTCCGACGTCGGACTGCGGCGCCTTCGGCTGTCGCGCTTAGATGTCGCGCAGGATCCAGTGGTCGTCGTCGAGTCGGGCCACGATCTTTTCGCCGATCCGGGCCAGGTCCGCGACGTCCTCGGGGCTCAGGGCGTCGAGGAACAGTGAGCGGACCGCCTCAACATGGCCCGGGGCGAGTTTCACAATCGTCTGCATCCCGGCATCGGTCAGGTGGGCCGTGGTCACGCGGGCGTCGCCCGGGTGCGGCCTGCGCTCCAGCCAGCCGCGGTTCTGCAGCTTGGTGACCACATGCGAGAGCCGGGACAGGGAGGCGCTGGTGCGCGCGGCGAGCTCACTCATGGGCAGGAAGCGCCCTTCGGCCTCGGAAAGCATCGCCAGCACGTTGTAGTCGAACAGGGAAAGCTTGCCCGCGGCGTGGAGCTGGGTGTCCAGGGCGGCCGGCAGCATGGTGTTGATGCTGAGCTGGGCCAGCCAGGCCCGTCGTTCGTCGGCGTTGAGCCAGCGGGGTTCGGTCATGGCTACATTCTAGGAGACTGGAAGCTTGACGATTCAACTTCAGCCGGGCATTTCCGGAAAACTTCCCGCCTGTCCGTGGCCAGCTACCGGTAGGCTGGCCGCATGTACGTAGTCTCCCTGACATACAAAGTCCCCGAGGACATTGTGGAGTTCCATCTTCCGGCGCACGTGACGTGGCTGCAGGCAGCCTTCGACGACGGCGTCTTCATGGTCGCGGGGCGCAAAATCCCCCGCACCGGCGGTCTGTTGCTCTCGAACGCGGACCGGGCCAGCCTTGACGCCGCCCTGGCCAAGGACCCGTTCTACGTCAACGGTGTGGCTGAATTCGAGGTCATGGAGTTCCACGCCAACAGGGTGGCTCCGGGCTACGAAAACCTGCTGGACAGCTGAGTCCCGGCGGCTACCCGGCGCCGGACTGGCCGCTGGCGCGCTGGTCGTACAGCAGTTTCTTCAGGCCGCCCTTGCGCGGGACCCGCACGGGTTCGGGCCAGCGCGGCCGGAGCTGATCGCCGAGGGTAACGCCGCGGAGCTTCCGCCCGAACAACGGCAATACCCAGTCGCGGACCCAGCGGCGCTGCCGGCGTTCCCACTCCCGCAGGCCCGGCTTCACGGGCGGTTCCCAATCCCTGGGTTTGATCTTGTGCGGCACGCCGAGGTGGTCCAGGACCTGTGAGGCGAGGTATTTGTGGCCTGCCTTGGACATATGCAGCCGGTCCGAATCCCACATCCGCGGGTCATGGAAGGCGTCGAAGCACCAGTAGTCCACCAGCACCGCGCCGTAGCGGCCGGCGATCTCGCGGACGCGCCGGTTATAGAAGGCGTTGCGTTTCTTCAGCGGCTCCAGCAGCGCCGAGACCTTGACGTCGAAGCCGGTGAAGAGCACCAGCGTTGCCCCCGTGCCGGCGAGCGCAGCCACCAGGGACTCGTAGTCCCGCATGAGGGCCCCGATGTCCGTGCCGAAATCCAGGATGTCGTTGCCGCCCGCGTAGAGCGTGACGAGGGTCGGCTCCATGGCCACGGCGGGACCGAGCTGTTCGCCGGCGATGTGACGCAGCCGTTTGCTGCGGATGGCCAGATTGGCGTACTCCCACCCCGGCTGCGCCTTGGCCAGCCTCTCCGCAACCCGGTCTGCCCAGCCCCGCACGCCGTTGGGGAAGCGGGGATCGTAGTCCCCCACGCCCTCGGTGAAGGAATCCCCCAAGGCAACAAAGACCCGCCGCCCACCCCGATCCGGAAGCAAAGGAACTGAACCCATCCGTCCAAACTAACCCCCGCAAAAAGCGGCCAGGGAAAGGGAGAGTTAACCCAAGATGACCGGCCGAGCGAGCCGCAACCGCAACCGCAACCGCAACCGCAACCGGCGAGTGTCCTTAATGTCACCCGGGCCGCACTGAAGGTAACCCACCCCCAAGACCGCAATCGCCGCTTTGCAAAGGAGCGCATCGCCGACTAAGGCCGCCCGCGGCCGCAGGAGGTGTCTAAGCGACGGCAAAGCAGCGATTGCGGGCGAAGCCGCACAGCAACCTGCACACCGCGAGCGACGGCAAAGCAGCGGTGGCGGGCGTAAGCCCGGAAGGACCTGCGGGAGCGTCAGGGCAAGAACCGCAGGACCTGCGGGAGCGTCGGTTACAGCTCAGCTTTCCCCTGCCGCCAGTACCCCATGAACGCGACCTGTTTCCGGTCAATCCCCACGTCCCGCACCAAGTACCGCCGCAACTCCTTGACGGTGCCCGCTTCGCCGGCGATCCAGGCGTAGAACGGCAGTGCCCCGGCGGGCTTATCCGGGTTCTTGCCGGCTCCGATCATCGCGGCGTCCATCCGGGCGGGGGTCTCCCAGAGGATGTCCTGGTCCACGTTCACGTCATCGGGTTCGGGCCCTGCCCCGCCGCCGGCCGCAGAATCAGAGGGCGGCCGGAGGCCGACCCAGCCGGGTTCGGGAACAGCGGCGCGGACGGCTTCCTGCAGGAGTTCGCCATGCGGACGTGAGCGGCCGATCGAGGCGCCGCGTGCCAGCCAGGTGATTTCGACGTCGGCGTCGGACCTCAGATCCAGGAAGTCGCCGGGCTCGGGGACCTCAAGAAACGCATGTCCGCTGATGTACGACGGGAGGCTTTCCAGGATGGCGCTGATGGCCGGGACAGCGGTCTCGTCACCGGCAAGCAGTACGCGCTGGGCCAGGCCCGGCCGCCATTCGATGCCGGAGTAGGTCTCCGCCGTGACACAGTGCGCGGCCCGGTTGTTGGGTCCAATGAGGGTGAGGGCGTCGCCGGGCCTGGCGTTCAGCGCCCAGTTCGCGGCGGGTCCGCCGTTTCCGGCGGCGTCGAAGTGCATGACAAAGTCGACGTCGATCCCCGGATACACGGAGTCGAGGCGTTCCTGCCGCACTGTGTAGGTGCGCATGGAGCCACGGATCGCGGGATCCATGGCCAGCCATTCCTGGTACCAGCCGGACTGCTCCATGTGGAACACCGGCAGCGGCAGCTGGGTGCTGTCCCCGGCAAGGGACGGGATCATCAGCTTCACGCGCAGGTCCAGGGTTTCGCCGTGGACGCCGAAGCCACGCAGGGAGTATCCGCCGAAGGTGATCCGGCGGAAGTTGGGGCTGAGCTCCTGCACCGCGGCGACCGTCACGTCGAACGCCAGGGTCATTGGTTGGCTGGGCGGCTGGTTGCTTACGCCAGAGGGAGTACGGCGTATCCGCGACTGGCTGCTGTCTGCTGCAGTGCCGCCCGTTGCACTGCCGGCTGTTGCACTGCTGTTAACTGCCCTCATGGGACCAACTCCAGGGTTGCTGTTTCTGCTTTTGGGAACTCGGCGTGGTGCCGGCCGAGCGGGATGATCAGTGGCGTGCCGGAAATGGGGTCGGGCAGCACCCGCGAGTCCAGGCCGAAGACGTGTCGGACCAAGTCCTCGGTGACGACGTCGGTAGAGGTGCCCTCGGCCACGATCCTGCCGCCTTTCATGGCGATGACATGGTCCGCATACCGGGCCGCCAGGTTCAGGTCGTGCAGGACGATTGCCACGGTGGTGCCGCGGCGCCGGTTCAGGTCCGTGATTAGGTCCAGGACCTCCACCTGGTGGGCCAGATCCAGGTAGGTGGTTGGCTCGTCGAGCAGCAGAACGTCGGTTTCCTGGGCCAGCGCCATCGCGATCCAGACGCGCTGGCGCTGCCCGCCCGAGAGTTCGTCGACGTTGCGTTCGGCGAGCTCCAGCGTTTCGGTGGCTTCCAGCGCACGGTGCACAGCGAGATCGTCACCCGCGCTCCAGCTGCGGAAGAAGCCTTGGTGCGGGTAGCGTCCGCGGCCAACGAGGTCGCGGACCAGAATGCCGTCGGGGGCGGTGGGGTGCTGCGGGAGCAGGCCGAGGATGCGGGCGAGTTCTTTGGCCGGGCGGGAATGGATGTCCTTGCCGTCCAGGGTCACGGTGCCGCCGGCCGGCTTCAGCAGCCTGGACAGGCCGCGGAGGAGCGTGGATTTGCCGCAGGCGTTGGCGCCCACGATCATTGTCACCTTCCCCTCGGGAATCTCCGCCGTGAGGCCTTCCACCACCCGGCGCTGGTCGTACTGCAGCGTCAGGTCCTTGGCGTTGAGAACTGCCATGTCAGGCGTCCTTTCGGTTGGCCGTGACCAGGAGCCACAGCAGGAACGGTGCTCCCAGCGCGCCGGTGACCACACCGACGGGAAGGACGGTGCCGTCCAGCAGCAGGGGTGCGATGTTGGCGGCGAAGTAGTCGGCGGCGAGGACAATCAGGGCGCCGACGAACGCGCCGGCCGGAAGACTGGCCTTGCCCGTGAAGCGGCGCGCGATGGGGCCGGCCAGGAAGGCGACGAAGGCCACGGGCCCGGCAGCTGCAGTGGCGACGGCGGCAAGGGCGACGGCAACGGCCACCACGCCCAGCCGGGTGATGCCCACCCGGATGCCGAGCCCGGCGGCGGCGGCGTCTCCGAGTTCCAGGATGCGCAGAGGGCCGGCGAGGACGGCGGCGGCGGGCACCAGGACCAGCAGCGCCAGGGCCAGCACTCCGGCACGGTCCCAGCTGGCGGAATTCAGGGATCCGTTCAGCCAGATCAGGGCCTCGGCCGCGGTGCGGATATCGGCCCGCGTCATGAGGAAGTTGACCACTGCGTTCAATGCCGCGGCGATGCCGATGCCGGCCAGGATGAGCCGGCTTCCGGCTGTGTTGGCGTGATTGCCGCCGCCAGATCCGAGGGAACCGCTGCGCGAGATTGTGTAGATCAGGACGGCTACCGCCACGGCCCCGCACAGTGCCGCGCCGGACACCGCCGCTCCGGAGGCGCCGAAAACGACGATGGCGGTGACGGCGGCCGCGCTGGCCCCGTAGCTGATGCCGATCACGTCGGGACTGGCCAGTGGATTGCGCAGCATCGTCTGGAACAGGGTGCCCGAGAGCCCGAAGGCAATGCCGATCATGGTGCCGATGACTGCCCGCGGCAGCTTGGTTTCCATCACGATGAAGCTGGCGCCGGGGATCCTCTCGCCACCGGTGAGGTGGGCCGTGAGGATCCTGACGAAGTCCGGGACGGTGACGGTGTAGCTGCCCAGCAGGATGCTGACGGCGAGGAGCACAACGACGGCGAAGGCCAGCAGGGCCGTCCGGCCCATCGACACACGGCCCATCAGCACACGGCCCATCGGCGCACTGCGCAGCGGCCCCACATTGGCGCGGACCGGGCCGGCCGGTTCGGCCAGTTCGCGCTCGGCGGGTGCGTTCTCCCCCAGCTCGCGCCTGACGTTGGCGAGGTCTGCTTTGCTCACAGCCCTGCCCCCTTCCCGCGGCGGACCAGCCACACAAAGACAGGCGCACCCACCAGCGCCGTCATGATGCCCGCCGGGACTTCGCCGGGCAACAGGATGACACGGCCCACCACGTCCGACAGCAGGAGCAGCACCGGTGCCAGGACCAGCGAGAACGGCAGGATCCAGCGGTAGTCCGGGCCGGTCAGGAAGCGGACGGCGTGCGGAACCACCAGGCCGACGAATCCGATCGGCCCGGCCAGCGCCGTGGCCGAGCCGCAGAGCAGCACAATGCCCAGCGCGGTGACGGCGCGGACCAGTCCGACGCGCTGGCCCAGGCCGCGGGCGATGTCATCCCCGAGGGCCAGGCTGTTAAGGATCCGTCCGGTGAACAGCACAATCAGCGCCCCGGCGGCCAGGAACGGCAGCCCGGGCAGCACCACAGACCAGTCCCGGCCGGCGATCCCTCCCACCTGCCAGAAGCGAAACCGGTCCAGGGTGTCCTGGCTGGAGACCAGGACGACGTTCATCAGCGAATACAGCCCCGCGCTCAGGGCCGCGCCAGCCAGTGCCAGTTTGACCGGCGTCGCGCCTTCCCTGCCAAGTGACGCGATCAGGTAGACGACGACGGCGGCTGCCGCGGAGCCGATGAACGCGAACCAGATGTAGCCGGTCAGCGACGAGACGCCGAAGACGTAGATCCCGGTGACGACGGCGAGGGCCGCGCCGGCGTTGACACCGATGATCCCCGGGTCCGCGAGCGGGTTGCGGGCCACCCCCTGCATGGCCGCGCCGGCCAGTCCGAGGGCGCCGCCGGCGAGCAGGCCCAGCACGGTGCGGGGGATGCGGGCGTGGATGACGGCGTGGTCGCCGTCGGCGGGGTCGAACTGCGTCAGGGCCTGCCAGACGGTGCCGAGCGGCACTCCGCGGGCACCCACAGCCAGGGACGCCGCGCAGACCAGGACAAGGACGACGACGGCGGCCAGCAGCCAGGCGGCCTGCTTGGCGGCGGCTTTCCTCCCGGCGGGGGCGACAGGTGCGCCGGGCACACTGCCGGCGGGCGCCGTCGCCGTACTGATTGCCATGGATGCGTGTTATTTCGCTGCGGCCGCGACTTTGTCCGCTGCAGTGGCCAGCTGCGGCAGGAACGTGTCCAGGGACCACGGCAGGCTCAGCGGCGAGGAAGCGGAGATGGACAGGGTCAGCGTGTTGTTCGAGTCGGCAACCAGCGCGCCGGCCTTGACGGCCGGGATCTGGCCCAGCAGCGGGTCAGCCTTGATGGAGTCGGTGGTGGCGGCATCCGGCACCCAGGTCACGAAGATGTCCGAGGTGAGTTCGTTGGCCTTTTCGGCGGACCACGGGATGAAGAATTCCTTGGAGCCCTTGGAGTTGTCCTCGACAACGGATGCGAGCTTCATGCCGATTTCGTTGAGGAAGCGGGGACGGTTGTCGTTGGCCGTGTAGACGTTGACGCCGTCGCTCTTGTCCGGTTCCAGGTTGCCGTAGATGAAAGACTTTCCGGCGATCTGGGGGTACTTGGAGACCTTGTCCTTGATCGTGGCCTCGGTGTCGGAGACCAGCTTGGCGGCTTCGACTTCCTTGCCAAGGGCCTTGCCGATGATGGTGGTGGAGTCCTGCCACGGCGTGCCGTAGGCCAGCTCCGGGTGCGCCACGACGGGGGCGATCTCGCTGAGCTTCTTGTAGTCCTCCTCCGTCAGGCCGGAGTAGGCGCCGAGGATGACGTCAGGGTTCAGCTTGGCGATCTCGGTGAAGTTGATGCCGTCAGCCTCGGAGAACTGGACGGGAGCCTTCGCGGAACCGAACCCGGCGCCGAGCTCTTCCAGTGCGGCATCCTTCCACGGTGTGGAGCCCTTGTCGTTACCGCCCCATTCGTTCTTAGGCACGCCCACGGGAACCACGCCGAGGGCGATCGCGACGTCGTCGTTGACCCAGGAAACGGTGACTACGCGCTTGGGCTGTTCCTTGATGGTGGTCTCGCCGAAGACGTGCTTGATGGTCACCGGGAAGACGGTGCTGGCCGGCTGGGAGGGAGCGTCCGCCGCCGCCGAGCCGGCAGGTCCGGTAGAGCAGGCGGTCAGGGTCAGCGCGACGGCGGCCAGGAGGGCTGCGGCCCGCCCTGCGCTCTTGCGGAGGCGGCGGCCGGCGGGGCGGCCGCCTGAACGGGTGAAAAGGGCGGAAGCCACGGAACTCCTTAGGTAAGTGATGCAAACCTAAGTAAGGCTAGCCTATCCTTTGTAGAATTAAGTAAGGTTTGAGTAACGTAATTGTCTCAATTGCCCTTTGAAGTGCACCGGAGCATCGATGCGCCCCTCGTTGCACTACTCAAGGCCCAGCCGCCGGGTGCGGAATGCGAACTGGACACGAATCCCGGGCTTTGCAAGGATGGGCTCGCCGGATAATCGGAACCGGTGATGTGTTGGGACGGGGGAAGTGGGCATGGACATCGCGACGATGACTGTTGCCACGGTCAGCGGGGTGGCCGCTGTGGCCTGCTACGCGCCCGCGCTCCTGCCAGCCCCGCCCGCGCAGGCCCTTCCCGCGAAGTCCCGGACCAGCACGGACTAGTCCCGCGAGACGCCTTGCCCCACACCGGAGTTGCAGGCTGGCAGTCTTCTGCCCACAATCCGCCTGGCGCGCCGCGCGCCCGTCTGGCCGGAGCCATCCGATTTTCGAAAGTGTCCGTCATGCAAAAATTCACGGCGCAGCAGATCCGCTCGTCCTTCATCAACGCGAGCCGCTCAGAAGCCGCCAAACTCAATCTGCCCAAGAGCTTCGACACCCTGGATTGGGAAGCATTGGACTTCCTGGCCTGGCGGGACGCGAAGATGCCCCTCCGCGGCTATCTCGTGGTGCAGGGGCCGAAGGGTCCCACCGGCATCATGCTCCGGGCCCCTGAAGGCGGGGCCAAGAAGAACCGTTCCGTGCTCTGCGAGCTGTGCCGGGACGTGTTCTCCAAGGACGACGTCCTGCTGTGGGTGGCCAAGCGCGCCGGGCAGTCCGGCCGCAACGGCAACACGCTGGGCACCTTGATCTGCGCCGATTTCCTGTGCTGCCGCAATGTCAGGGTGGAGCCTGCGGCCAACGAGATCAACCCGGACCCGGCCGCGGTCGTGCTGCGGCAGATCGAAGGGCTGGTGGCCCGCACGGCCCAGTTCGTGGAGCGCGTCCAAGGCAATTAGCCCCGACACAAGCAACGCGGGGTCACTTACGGCCCATTACGGTGGCGTTTATGGGCCGTAAGTGACCCCGCGTTGCTTCAAGGGAGAGGGGTGAGGTCAGCGCAGGACGATGTCCACGGGGTTCGCCTCGGAGCGCCAGGTGCCCTCCGTGCCCGGACGTGCGGCGATCACCGGAGCCGTCAGGACACCGGAACGGTTGGTGCGCTTGTCCCGGAGGATCTCCGTCACCGAGCCAAGGTGCCGGGAAAGGTCGATGACGTTCTCCGGCGCGGCCAGCAGGAGCTGGAAGCCGAACTCATGCAGCGCCTTGATGCCCGCGCCGGCGAATTCCTCCGAGGCGAGCACGAACGCCTCGTCCATCATGACCGTGCCGTACGTGGTGAAGCCCTGCTCGGCGATGCCCAGCTGGTAGCTCAGCGCCGCCGCCATGATGAACGCGGTGAAGCGCTGCCGCTCGCCACCGGACATGGAGCCGGTGTCCGCGTGCATGTAGACCTCGGTCTTCTTCGCGCCCTTCGCTGCCCCCTTGGCACCGGCGCCCTTGGAACCGGCACCCTGGACTTCGCGGTGTTCCTTGCACTGGATGAACAGGTGGCCGCGGACGTCCAGCACTTCGGCCCGCCAGCGGCGGTCCTCCGGGGTCTGCGAGCCGAGCCGCTTCACGAGCGTTTCGAGCGACTTGTAGCGGGTGGTGAGCTCGGCGTCGTCGTCCCCCTCCGCTCCGGACGCAGCAGCGGACGCTGCAGTAACCGCCTTGCCGGGCCGGGTGTGCCGGACCTTGAGCGCGTTCTGGATGGCGTCCTTGAACTGCTTCGCCGTCGCCGGCAGTGTCTGCTTGATGTCGAGTTCCAGGAAGCTGCCCTCGTGGAAGTTGACCTCGGACAGGATCCCGTTCAGCGGCAGGATGCGGCTCGTGATGGCGCGCCGCTCCTCGTCGAGCAGGTGCAGCAGGGTGGAAAAGGATTCGTGCGTCCGCTGGTTGAAGAACTGCCGGAACTCGGCCTCCTGGGCGGGCAGCCCGTCGCTGACAATCGCGTGGTAGCGGGATTCGAACTCCCCCGCGGCGCCGATCGAGGTGCCGTGGTCCGCGGATATCGCCGTGCCCCACTCCCGGACGAAACCCTCGAAAATGCGGGTGAGGCGCTCCGAGGTGGCCTGCCCGCGGGACTCGGCGACGTGCAGTTCGGCCAGGAGCCTGGTGCGGACCTGGTTGGCGAGGTTGTCGAGTTCGTGCATCTCCAGGACGTCACCGAAGCCGGTGAAGTACGGTTCCAGCGCGGCGACGCCGGCGTCCGACGGCGGTGCCTGCGCCAGCCGGGTGCGTGCGGCATCGAGCAGCGCACCAGCGGCGGTCATGCGCGCATCGAGGGCCTTGTACTCGCTTTGCAGCACGGCCGCGGATTCGGTGCTGGACTGGTGCTTGTGCCGCGCGGCTTCGATGCTGGCGCGGAGCGGTTCGAGGTCGGCCTGTGCGGCGAGGGCGTCCTTGAGGCGCTTCTCGATCCGGGCGAGCTCCTCGCCGGCCACGGCGGCCGACACCTGTTCCCAGGGCCGGTGGTCCTCGGCCACCCGGCGCAAGGCTTCAAGCTGCCGGGTCATGCCTTGGTGCGACTCTTCCCGGCTTTGCGCCAGCTCGGCGGCCTTGGCCAGCTCCTGCTGCAGGTCCTCAACCTGGGCCGCCACCAGTTCGAGCTTGGCGGCATTGTCGAACCCGAGGACGTAGTCCTGGCGGGATGTGAAGCGGTCATCCTTTTCCACTGTGTGGCGGTTGCGCTTGACCACACCGCCCAGGCTCAGGCCCTTGTCCAGGCCGGCGAGCTCGTCCGGGTTTTCCACACACGGGTAGGCGAAGTCGAGGGCAATCCGTTCGCGGAGCCAGGCGCTGGACTGCGCAAGCGCCTGGGCGTGTGGCCCGGCCGGCAGCCCGGCATCGGTGAGGAAACTGAGCTTGGTCAGCAGGTCGCGATCGGCCACGTCCTCGACGGCCAGCGCGCCGCCGGCCAGGGGCCGGGAGACGTCCACGGCACGCAGCGCCCCGCGCACGGAATGGTCGTTGAGGTAACGGGTGACTGCCGCGAAGTGCTCGCCCGGGACCAGCAGCGTGGTGGCCAGGCTCCGCAGCGCGCGCTCGGCAGCCGGGCGCCACTGTTCCTGGCCCTCGGCAAGGTCGATCAGCTCGCCGCCGAAAGGCATCTGCTCCTCGGGCACGCCCGTGGCAGCGGCAATGGCGCTCCGGTTTTCAATGCTCGACGGCGGCAGCAACGATTTGCGCGTCTTCAGCGAGACGAGCTCCTGCTGGGCCGCGGCGAGTTCGCGCTTCCGGGTGGCGTGGCCATCAAAGGCCTCGAAGCGCAGTTCCTTGAGCGCCTCGGAGTCGTCCTGGAGCTCAGCCGAGCGTGCCGCGGCGTGCTCGTGGGCCTGATCCCAGCCGGCGGCCGACCACTGCAGTTCCAGCCCGGCGTCGGTCAGCGCCTTGCGGGTCGATGCCTCGACTTCCTGCCGGAGCTTGAGCCCCACCCGGGCGTTCTCCAGGGACTGCTCGATCGCGGAAATCGCGTTGCCGCCCTGGTTGTTGTACTCGCCCTCCAGCTGGCGCAGTTCCTTGGCGAAGCCGTCACGGACAGCGCGTTCGGCGGCCAGGTCCGTGGCCTTCGCCTGGGCCAGCTCCTTCAGCCGCGCCAGGGTCTTCTCGTGGACAGTGACCGCGAGCTGCTGCCTGTAAGCCTCGAATTCCTCACCTGTTAGGTCCCGCAGCCGGTTCGCGTCCAGGAGCGCCTGCGCGTATTCCTTGTTCAGCCCGGGGACGGGGGCCAGCTGGTCGCGCTGCTGCCGGACGTCCTCGAGGCGCTGCCGGATGGACATGAGGTTGCTGAATTCCTCGACGACGTCATCCGCCGCGGCCAGCGTGGCAGGGGCATCGAGGACCTGGTCGCGGAAGAAGGTGTTGACGCTGCCCCCGAGACCCTTGCCGGCCTGGATAACGCGCAGCAGCGGAAGGGCCTGATCCGAATTGATGCCGAGAAGCCGGCGGAATCGTTCGGCGAAGGCCTTGTGGACGTCGAAGATCTGGGCGTCCGGGAAGATCGCGTCCAGCGCAGACTTGGTGAACCGCTTCTCCGCGATGCCCTCGATCGCCGCGAGGTCCAGCGGCTTGTTATCGATCACGTAGTACCGGCCGACGCTGGATTCCGTGCCGTTCTTGGGCAGGTCGAAAAGCGCCGAAACCGTCACCCGCGTGCCGGCGGCGTTGTCGAACGTCAGCGCGACGGCGGACCAGGTCGCGCCGGGGCGCTGGAATGCACTCGCCGAGCCCTCTCCCACGGCCTTGTCGCCTACCTTGCCGCGCATGTACGTGAACGTGGTGCGCTTGTCCTCGACGGCGCCGCCCGCCCGCTGTGCAGCCGCTTCGTTGGAGCGCGGACGGGCGTCGAAGACCCGAAGCATGGCATCGAACAGCGTGGACTTTCCGACGCCCGAATTGCCGGTCAGCAGTGTGCCGTTGCGGTCCACGTGCATCGTGTGGGCGCCATGGAATGTGCCCCAGTTGACCACCTGGACCAGGGCCAGGCGCATCTGGCCGGGGTTGGTGAGCTCGCCCATCGGCAGCATGGTTGCGATGCTCACTTGGTCTCCTCGGCTTCTTCAGTGTGGCTGGGTGACGACGACGGCGATGCCGCCCCCGCCCCTGCGCCGCGCAGCTGATCTTCGATCAGCTCAGCGCGCGGCTCCGACAGGCCCGATGCCACTCCCGGGGCGGCATCGCCGTCGTCGTTGTACGGGTCACCGTGGGCGTCCGCAGCGACTGCGGTGCCGCTGTTCACGTCACGTTCGGCGACGGCATCGCCGTCGTCGTCCGGGTCTTCCTCCGCGTTTGCCGAGGTGTCTGTGTCGAGCTCCAGGAGCGGCTCCGTTCCCGACTGGTCTGTGCTGGCTGCCACCAGGGCTTCGATTTGGGCCGGGATGTCGCCGATGTTTTCGAACGGCAGGGCCAGCGGGAGGGCGTTGGAGATGGTGTAGACCTCGTCCAGGCCCGTGGCGAGCAGGAGCTGGCGGGCCAGGAGCTTGGTGATGGCGCGATTGACGACGTCGGCATCGCGCAGGGCGTCCTGCTGGCCGGTGGGCTGGTAGTGGGCGACGAGTTCGGCGATTTCCTCGCGCGTGATCGTCGGGTCCGTCTGGGCGGTGACGTGCCGGTCCAGGAGCAGGCGCAGGCGGAGCAGGACGATGGTCTCGACCCGGCTCAGGGCACGCTGCTGGCGCAGGATACTGGAACGCGTACTGCCGCCGATCGCCTCGGGGTCAACCGGGCGCAGGACGGCGACCTTGCGCTCGTGGTCCAGTTGCAGCGTGAGGAAGAGTTCGGAGAGGCGGCTGCGCAGGATCAGCTGGTTGTCCAGGAGCGTGGTCCACAGCTTTTCGTCGCGGCCGCCGTCGATGTAGGGGCCCTTGAGCAGCTTCACGAGCGCCTGCCGCACCTTCATGGGCAGCACGCCGGTGTCGCCCGGGAAGAGCGCGGCGCCGTCGACGAACGTGTCCCGGGGGGTGACGATGAAGGGGTCGCCCCGGACGTGGGCGCCATCGCTGTCCGCGGGCGCAGACTCGGGCGCGGACTGCAGGTCCGCCGCCGCGGTCTCGGTCGCGGTCTCTGCCGTGGTTTCTGTCGTGGTCTCGGTCAGGGTCTCGGTCACAGTCTCTTCAGTCATGGTCAATCCTTCGCGAGCGTGACGACGGGCAGGTAAGCGGTGCGGGGGGTGCCGTCGATTTGTTCGAATTCGATGGGGCCCCAGGTCCCCCGGTCGAAGCCGGCACCTTCGTGGAGGGTCTGCGACAACAGGGCCCGGATGGAGTTGATGTGGCGTTCCTCTGCCGGCAGCTGCGCCCAGGCCTCGGTAAGGGTTGAGGCCCCCGCGAGCGCGGCGCGGATGGCCTCCGGCTTGGCCTTGGCGGTCCGGGGCGAGCGCGCCCGGTCCGAGTCGGAGAACGCGATGGGGTCGGCCAGCTTGGGTGGAGCCGCGAATTCGTCAGGGTCGAAGAGCTTGACCATGGCCAGGGACTCGAAACCGGCGCTGAACAGCACCGGGCCGCGGACCAGGCCGGGCCGTTCGCGCTCGTACGGCAGGGTGCGGATCGCCTGCTCAGCCTCCCGCAGGACCTTCCGGAGCCGGACCGACTGCCGGAAGTCGTCACTTTGGACGTAGGTGTTGAGGCTCTCGCTGAGCTTGCCGTAGATCCGCTGGATCTGGCTGTGCTGGGTGCGGAGTTCGGCCACAAGGTTCTTGAGCGTCTCGCGTTCATCGTGGCTGAGCTCGTCCGCGAACTGCCGGCTCAGGACTTCGCCGATCGCCGACCGGAACCTCAGCTGTTGTTGCGGGTCCTCCAGGAACGCGGTGAAGGAGCGGAACGTCCGGCCTTCGGGACTCTGCCGCAGCCGCTTGTCGGCCTCGAGCACTTGGGCCATGGTGGCGCCCTTGCTGAGCGATTCCTCGATGATCTGGTTGCGCAGCTCCCCCACGAGCTCTTCGATCCGGTCACGCATCTTCTTGTAGTCCGCGGGCAGGCTGGCCGCGAGATCGAGGATGTTGCCTGCCGCCTCCACAGCCTCGTCGTCGTCGAGCAGCCCGTCGAAATCGCCGGAGCTGATGTCTTCCATCAGCTGGCGGCGCTCGTCGATCTCCTCTTCGAGGGATTCAATGCGTGCGCTCTGGTCCGGGTTGGTCTCGTTGGCGAGCTTCTCGACGTCGCCCAGCAGTGTGCCGAGCCGGGAGCCGTTCAGCGTGGACCGCTCGCTGGAGAGGCTGTCCAGGAAAGCCAGGACGCGGGCAGCAGGTTCCGTTACTTCGTAAACGATCTGGCCCGACTGGTTCCGGCGGGTCAGGAAGTTCTTGCGGGTCCATTCGTCCGCGTATTTCTTTCCGGAAAGTGTGCCGTTGGCCGAGCCGCTGTGCTGCTCTCCGGTGCCGGGGGCCTGCCGGCGGAGCTGCTCGAGGAAGGCGTCGACGTCGGCGTGGAACTGTTCCAGCGGCAGCTGGGCGCGCGTGCGGGTGAAGGAGGCCTGGAGCACGGCGATCACCCAAGGCGCCGAACGCGTCAGCGCCCAGGCAGGTCCCTTGGTAAGGAGCTCAAGGTCCCGGAGCCGGGTGCTGATGGCGTCGGCTGATGACACGGCGGAACGGGACACGCGCTCTCCTTCGGCTGCCAGGGGATGGTTTGGGGTGGCGTTGCGGGGCAGCGGATTCGAAAAACTGCCAGCTACAAGGTTAACGCAGGGCCCCGCCCGCATTTATCGTTGTCTGCTCCCCTATGTCGGCGCACACTGGAATGACCAGCCGAAGGGAGACGATCATGCGCAAGAGAACGGTCTGGATCACGGGGGCGGCCTCTGCAGCGGTGGTGCTGGGGGGAGCGTCAATTGCGGTCGGGGCCACCCAGGCCAGGGATGTCTGGTCCGGAAGTGCGGGCGCCCTCACCGCCAAGATCGGGAACTTTGAGATCGGTGACGATTCCGATGGACCGGCGCTTAGTGACGCCGACCGTGCCATGGCAACACAGGTTGCGTTGGCGAAGGTGGGCCAGGGCAGCGTTACCGAAGTGGAGCGGGATGACGACTCCGGCGCGGCCTACGAGGTCGAGGTACGCCTCAACGACGGGTCCCAGGTCGAAGTCGCCCTCGGCGCGGACTTCCAGGTCATGAGCCAGAGCGCCCCTGAACACGACGAAGACTGACACCGGGCAGCCTCCCGGCACTGACAAGCGCAGCGACCCCCCGATCAGTGAGGGTGCCGCAACTCAGCCGTGACCTACGCCCCGGTAGCATTTCGATCCCGCATCAAGAGGCCCCCAACGTCCAAAGGACCCTAGTTCAGCACGCCCACGGCACCCTACGCTCGGGCTACTGGTTCAACCGGAGCAATGGTGCAGGGGGAAGAATGCAGTTCGACCTAAGCGCAGTGGAAACCGGCACGATGGTGGTCATTGGAACCCTCGTGTTTGCCGTGATGATCGGCGCCTTCATGATGGTGTCCGCATTCGCGGCCATGGTTTTGGTCGGTGTCGGCCGGCTCGCCTGGTACCTCGTGGCCGGCGCGGTGGTGGGCCTGGTCCACGGCATCAACCACGGTTGGGACCGGCTGGTCCACCACGCCTCAACGGTGGAGATGCCCGCCGATTTCCAGGTCGACTTCGGCACGGACTTCCGGTCCGACTTTCCGGGCCAGGCCTCCCCTAGCACAGGCACTTACCCGCGAGTAGTATTGCGGGACAGCTGAAGGGTCCTCCACCCGCGGCGGATCCAGGGCTCAAGCCGGTCACCCGGTTAGAGGAGATGCCCCGTGAGCTCCGCCATCGAAGACCCCGCCACCACACCCGGTACTCCAGCGTCAGATTCTCCAACATCAGGCATTCCGATTCCGGCGGCCGACGGGGACGCTGAGCACGTCGGCCCCGACGCGACGGCCGCCGACGCCCGCGCCATTGCCGAGGCCGCCCGCGAAACCAGTTGGAGCCAGCCCAGCTTCGCGAAGGGCCTCTACCTTGGCAGCTTCGATTTGTCGCTGATACACCCGTGGCCCGAGGCCCCCGCCGACGACGTCGAACGCGGCGAGGCGTTCATGGCCCGGCTGGCCGACTACTGCCGCACGATGTCCGGGCGCACCATCGAACGCGACGACCGGATCCCGGACGACTATCTCAAAGGGCTCGCGGAGCTCGGTGTGTTCGGAATGAAGATTCCCCGCGAATACGGCGGACTGGGCCTCACGCTCGTGTATTACGGCCGCGCACTGGCCCTGCTGGGCTCGGTGCACCCAAGCCTCGGCGCCCTGATCTCCGCGCACCAGTCGATCGGCGTACCGGAGCCCGTCAAGGTCTTTGGCACTCCGGCCCAGAAGCGCGAATACCTGCCCCGCTGCGCCGCCGGCGCCGTCACCGCTTTCCTGCTCACCGAGCCCGACGTCGGCAGCGACCCCGCCCGGATGGGCAGCACGGCCGTCCTCTCCGACGACGGCGAGTCGTACCTCCTGGACGGCGTCAAGCTCTGGACCACCAACGGTGTTATCGCCGAACTCGTCGTGGCGATGGCCCTCGTGCCGCCGCACACCGATGCGGACGGGACCGCCCACAAAGGCGGTATCAGCGCCTTCGTGGTCGAAATGGACACCCCTGGCATTACCGTGGAAAACCGCAACACCTTCATGGGGCTCCGCGGGATCGAAAACGGCGTCACCCGCTTCCACCAGGTCAGGGTCCCCGCTGCCAACCGGCTGGGCCGGGAAGGCCAGGGCCTGAAGATCGCCCTCACCACACTGAACACGGGCCGGCTCTCCATCCCCGCGCTGTGCGTCGCCACGGGCCGGTGGAGCCTGAAGATCGCCCGCGAATGGTCCGACGCCCGCACCCAGTGGGGCCGGCCGATCGGCCAGCATGAGGCAGTGGGCAAGAAAATCGCCTTCATCGCCGCCAGCGCCTTCGCCCTGGACGCCGTGTTTGAACTCTCTGCGGAAATGGCCGACGCCGGGCAGAAAGACATCCGGATCGAGGCGGCCCTGGCCAAGCTGTGGTCCACGGAGATCAGCTGCCTCATCGCGGACGAACTCGTGCAGATCCGCGGCGGCCGGGGCTTTGAAACGGCGGACTCCCTCGAAGCCCGCGGCGAGCGCGCCGTCGCCGCGGAACAGCAGCTCCGCGATATGAGAATCAACAGGATCTTCGAGGGGTCCTCGGAAATCATGAGGTTGCTGATCGCCCGCGAGGCCGTGGACGCGCACCTGGCCGCCGCGGGAGACCTCGCCTCGGAGGATGCCCGCCTCTCCGACAAGGCGAAGGCCGCCGTCGGCGCCTCCGGCTTCTACGCGAAGTGGCTGCCCAAACTCGTGGCCGGCGCCGGCATGGACCCGCGCTCCTACAGCGACTTCGGCCGGCTCGCGAAACAGCTGCGCTACGTGGAGCGCTCCTCCCGGCGCCTCGCCCGGCAGACCTTCTACGGGATGGGCCGGTGGCAGGCCAAACTTGAGCACAAGCAGGCGTTCCTGGGCCGGATCGTGGACATCGGTGCGGAGCTGTTTGCCATGGCAGCCTGCTGTTCGCGCGCCGAGATGCTGCTGCGGACGCAGCCGGAACGCGGCGCCTCCGCGTACGAACTCGCCGAGGCGTACTGCGAACAGGCCCGTGTTCGCGTCGACGAATATTTCGACCGGCTGTGGCGGAACACCGACGACGCCGACCATGCCCTGGCCCGCAAGACACTGGCCGGGGACTACACCTGGCTGGAAGCCGGAATCCTCGACCAGTCTGAAGGGACCGGTCCATGGATCGCGGACGCCAGCCGGCGCGCCTCCGTCCGGGAGGACCTGCACCGCAAGTACCGCTGACGGGCCGTCGCCACGGATAGTAAGCATCCTTGCTAACCGGATTCCGCCGTGGTTAGGTTGACGCCAGACCGGCGTCTCCAGTGTGCCCGGTCATTCAGCGAAAGTGAGCAGCCCTCATGAGCAGCACCGCAGGCCCCGACGACAAGACGACACAACACGCCGCGCAGGACGACGCCACAACCCGCCCGGTGACAGCAGTCCGCCACGACGACCCCGTGCGCGACGCACCGGTCCGCGATGTCGACCCCGTCCGCGACGCACCGGTCCGCGATGCTGTTCACGACACTGTCGTGGAAGAGATCCCCACGCGCGAGACGGTAGTGGCCCGCGAGAAGGAACAGTTCGGCGGCATCAAGGTCGGCTCGGCATTCTTCGGCTGGCTGACGGCCACGGGTACGGCCGTGCTGCTCACCGCGCTGGTCGCTGCCGGCGGTACCGCCGTCGGCCTGGCCACCAACACCGATGTGAACGACGCCGTCGACCAGGCCTCCAGCAATCAGACGGTCGGGCTGACCGGCATCATCGTGCTGCTCGTGATCCTGCTGGTCGCCTACTACTGCGGCGGATACGTCGCCGGGCGCATGGCCCGCTTCAACGGCGCCAGGCAGGGCTTCATGGTCTGGATCTGGGCCCTGATCGCCGCGATCGTCGTCGCCGTGCTGGGCCTGGTCGCCGGGCAGCGCTTCAACATCCTGGCCAACCTGAACAGCTTCCCGCGGATCCCGATCAACGAGGGCGAATTGAACACCCTGAGCATCATCGCGGCGATCGTCGTGGCCGCGGTGGCTTTGGTGGGCGCAGTGCTGGGCGGCCTCGCGGGAATGCGTTTCCACCGCAGGGTGGACCGGGCCGGCTTCAGCCCGGCAGCAACGGTTGAGAACCACCCCGTCAGGGACAACTCAGCCGGAGAGAACTCAGCACGGGACAACTCAGCCGGGCGCCCCTAGCCGCGACGGCGTCAGCCCCGGAGGGCTCAGCCGGCAACGACGCCATCTACGTAGTACCAGCGCCGGTCCACCCGCACAAAGCGGCTGGTTTCGCGGTGCAGGCCGCCTTCGCCCTCGTGCCGGTAGTGCGCCGCGAATTCCACGGTGCCTTCGCTGTCCAGCGGGCCGCCGCGGCTGGTGGAGAGGATGTCCAGGCGTCGCCACTGCATGCCGGAATCAAACTCCAGCTCAGCGGGCCGAGTGTCCGGGTGCCAGGTCCGGAGCAGGTACCCCGCGTCGTGGACTACGAAGGCGCTGTACCGGGAGCGCATAAGCTGCTCCGCCGTAGGCGCCTCGGCGTCCCCGCGATGGAACCGGCCGCAGCAGTGCACATACGCCTCGCCCGACAGGCACGGGCAGTTCCCCTCATACGGCGCGAAATATGCCGCTTCCGGAATACTCACGGAGCGGTCCGTGCCAGATGCTCCGGCGGGCTCGGAATCGGCTGCTGCGGCGTGCGTCACAAGGTGTCCTTCCGGCGGGCCGGACGACGCCGGCGGGGCTGTCTCCGACTATAGACGCCCGGCCGGCGGGGCCCGTGCCCCGCCCGCGGATAACGGCTTCGACACATATTCGCCACGACTGCCGGGGGCGGCACGGGGCCAGCGAAAAGTACGTATTGTTAAGGGGGCTCCTGCCCGCCGCGTGCTAGCGGCAGGGACCACGCTGAAGCAGGCCGGCAAGGAGGGGTGACATGGAAGATCCAACGACCATTGCGCTGAACCTGACTTTTTTCGGGACCCTCGGCGTGGCGTTCTTCATGTTCCTCGGCCTCTTCCTGGTCTTCGCCGCCACCCTCGTGCTCGCAGGGATCGGCCGGCTGGCGGCAGTCGTTGTCTTGGCCGTCGCCGGGCTCGTCCGCGGAACCCCGGTATCACGGGAAAATGGGGCTGGGGAAGAGCCGGCGCCGCACCGGCCGGCAAAGGCAGCGAAGCCCGCACGCCCCGCCCGGAATGCAGCCAAAAAGGAACCCGCACTGTCCCCGGAGTGGGCGGCCGCCGTGGCCCGGGCAGATGCCCGCGCCGCCGCGAGGGCCAGGGCCGAGGCCGGACCCGCCGTACGGGTCACCGTCCGGGACCTGCCCGACCCCCTGGCACCGGCACAGGACATCACAGAAGTCTCTGCCCTCGTGCAGTCTGCCACGGACACCAATGGAACACTTGGCTCCGTCCCGCGGGCGTTCAAAAAGCCGCCCATGCCCGCAGCGAAGTCCCTGCTGGACACCGGATCGCTCGTGGCGCTGCGCGGCACTCCGCCGGCCGGGAAGGCCAAACAGCCGGTCCAGGAACGCAAGGCCGGCTGAGCCCTTACCCCGGGCAGGCAAGTCCGCTACGTTGGAACCCATGGAATTCAGATACCTCGGGAACAGCGGCTTCAAGATTTCAGAAATCACGTTTGGCAACTGGCTGACCCATGGCTCCCAAGTGGAGAACGATGTCGCCACCCAGTGCGTCCGGGCCGCGCTCGACGCCGGTATCAGCACCTTCGACACGGCCGACGTGTACGCCAACACAGCGGCGGAGACGGTCCTCGGAGCAGCCTTGAAGGACGAGCGCCGCGAGTCGCTGGAAATTTTCACGAAGGTCTTCGGCCCCACCGGGCCCAAGGGCCACAACGATCTCGGCCTGTCCCGCAAGCACATCATGGAATCCATCAACGGCTCCCTCACCCGGCTGCAGACCGACTACGTGGACCTCTACCAGGCACACCGCTACGACTACGAGACGCCGCTGGAAGAGACCATGCAGGCCTTCGCGGACATCGTGCGGCAGGGCAAGGCCCTGTACATCGGGGTCAGCGAGTGGACGGCCAACCAGATCCGCGACGGCCATGCCCTCGCCAAGGAACTGGGCTTCCAGCTGATCTCCAACCAGCCTCAGTACTCCATGCTGTGGCGGGTGATCGAGGCCGAGGTGATTCCGGCGTCGGAAGAACTGGGCCTATCCCAGATTGTCTGGTCCCCGATTGCCCAGGGCGTGCTGAGCGGCAAGTACCACCCCGGCAAGCCTGCCCCTGAGGGCAGCCGCGCCACGGACTCCAAGGGCGGTTCACGGATGATCGAGCGTTGGATGTCCAACGAGGTCCTCACCGGCGTCCAGCAGCTCAAGCCGATCGCGGAGGAGGCCGGGCTGACCATGGCGCAGCTCAGCATCGCCTGGGTGCTGCAGAACAAGAACGTGGCCTCCGCGATCATGGGCGCGTCCCGGCCGGAGCAGATCGAGATAAACGTCGCGGCAGCCGGCGTGAAGCTGGACGCGGTGATCATGGACAAGATCGACGCCGTCATCGGCTCACTGGCCGAACGCGACCCCGCGCAGACCAAGTCGCCCGCCTCCCGCGAGGCCTAGGCCATGACCAACGCTCCCGAGCTTGCTGTCACCGGGTCCACCGGCCAGCTGGGCGCCCTGGTGGCCAGGCTGCTGGCCCAGGCCGGCAGCGAGCAACGGCTCCTGGTGCGGGACGCCGCCCGGGCACCTGAGCTCGAAGGCGCCGTCCCCTTCGTCACCACCTACGCCGAGCCGGAGCAGGCGAAGACGGCGCTTTCCGGGGCGAAAACGTTGTTCATGGTCTCCGCAGCCGAGGCCGAGGACCGGCTGCAGCAGCACTACGCCTTCGTCGATGCCGCGGCCGCAGCGGGCGTCCAGCACATCGTGTACACCTCGTTCTTCGGCGCGGCGCTGGACTCCACGTTCACGCTGGGCCGGGACCACTTCGCGACGGAGGAGCGCATCAAGGCCTCCGGCATGGACTACACGTTCCTGCGGGACAACTTCTACCTGGACTTCCTGCCGCTGCTGGCCGGCGAGGACGGCGTGATCCGCGGCCCCGCCGGAGACGGCGTCATGGCTGCCGTGGCGCGGTCAGACATTGCCCGCTCGGCCGTCACCGTACTGCGGGACCCGTCCCTGCATGTGGGACGGACCTATGACCTGACCGGCCCGGAAGACATCTCGCTGGCCCGCGCCGCCGAACTCCTGACCGCCGGAACCGGCCGGGCCATCACCTTCCACAACGAGACCCTGGCGGAGGCCTACGGGTCCCGTGCCTCGTACGGCGCCCCGCCATGGCAGGTGGACGCCTGGGTGAGCACCTACACGGCCATCGCCGCCGGCGAACTCGCCGGTCCGACGTCGGCAGTGCATGAGCTGACGGGCCGGGAACCGCTGAGCCTGGCGCAGTTCCTGGCCGAGGCGCACACGCTGTAGCCCCTTGACCGGAAGAGACGGGACCGGAAGGGACGGGACCGGCGCGTCCCGGTGTTGACGGTTTCCGGGCTGCGGCGTAGACCTGAGACCAGGTGATACCTACGAAAACCGGCGGGTCCTTCACAGGAGCGGGACCGGGCCGGTCCGGAAAGAATCGCGGCATGCCATGCCAAAGCAAATGTCCAGACACTCTTCTGTCCTGAAGAGTCCGCGCCGGCAGGCCGGACAACCCCGGGCGCATCCCGGCGAACCGAGCCACGGCCCGCTGACGGCGGAGGAACTCCAGCTCGCCGTGCGGAACCATTCCATGCCGCTCGAGGCCCTGCGGAGCGACACCACACCGCCCGGACTGCACTACGTGCTCACGCACTTCGACATCCCGTTCATCGACGCCGATCACTGGCATCTGTGGATCGGCGGCGCCGTGCAGCGGTCCTTCGAACTGAGCCTGCGGGCCTTGCTCCGGGCACCGAGCATCACCCTCCCGGTCACCCTGGAGTGCGCCGGCAACGGCCGGTCCCTCCTGCGGCCCCGCCCACTGAGCCAGCCGTGGGTACTCGAGGGCGTGGGGACCGCCGTGTGGACCGGTGTCCCGCTCGCCTACCTGCTGACGCGGGCCGGAGTGGAGGACGACGCCGTGGAGGTGCTCTTCACCGGGGCCGACGCCGGCAGCCAGGGCGGCGTCGCCCAGCAGTACGCGCGCAGCCTGCCGATCGAGGAGGCCTTGCGCCCCGACGTCGTGCTCGCCTACCGGATGAACGGCGCAGACCTGCCGCCTCAGCACGGCTATCCGCTCCGGCTTGTGGTGCCGGGCTGGTACGGCATGGCGAGCGTGAAGTGGCTGACCTCGATCAAGGTTCTGACCAAGCCCTATGACGGTTTCCAGCAGGCAGTGGCGTACCGCTACCAGCATGACGCCGAGGATCCCGGAACCCCGGTCACCTGGATCAAGGTCCGCTCGCTCATGATGCCCCCGGGGGTCCCGGATTTCTTCACCCGGAGCCGGATCCTGCCCCCGGGACCGGTGATGCTCACCGGCCGGGCCTGGTCCGGGCAAGGCGCCGTGCAGCGCGTCGACGTCGGAATCGACGGAAAGTGGGCAGCGGCCCATCTGGAGCACCCGGCAGCGCCGTTCGCGTGGTGTGCGTGGTCGATGCCGTGGGTGGCCGATCCGGGCGAACACGAGCTCTCCTGCCGTGCCACGGATGCCAGCGGCGCGGTCCAGCCGCTGGAACCGGAATGGAACTACCAGGGCATGGGCAACAACGTGGTGCAGCGGATCAAGGTCAGCGTGGCATAGCGCCCCCACCCGGGGCGCGGGGACTTAGCGGCCGCGCCGCAGGTGCTCCGCATTCAGTTCATCGAGCTGGGAATCCGTGAGCTCGTCAAAGCCGCGGGCCTCGCGTTTGTCGCTGCGGGAGAAGCGGATGAACATCAGGATGATCAGGGGCAAGTCGACAATTTCGCAGATGAACCACAGGACGTCCCCCGCCAGCTGCTGGTCACGCAGGGCGTTGGGGAACCAGCCCATCGCAGACGGCGTCGTTGCGACGTGATCCAGCACCTGGCCGTTGAGGCGCAGCAGGATCCCGGGCACGGCATCGACCAGCAGCTCGATGAAAACAAACACGAACTCCATGATGAAGAACGCGCTGGAGCGGCGGAAGTCCGCGTCCTCGATGATCGGCAGGGCCATCATCATGCCAAGCAGCGGGACCCCGACCGTCAGGAGCGCCTCGGCCCAAGCGGCTGTGCGGAGGGTATAGAACGCCGGAGTCAGGAAGGTGGCGAAGAGGGCAAGGCCCAGGAGCGGGGCGGCCATGGAGTTGCCGGCAAACCGCACCGCGCTGTGCGCGAGCGCCCTGTTCAGCCGGCCGACGCCGCGCGGCGGCAGGGCCGCACGGGCGAGGGAGATGGGTTTTCCCAGGCCGATCAGCAGCGGCACCACGAAGAGCAACAGGGAAATCTTGAGCGTGAAGGCCCACCGGAGCTGCGGGCTGTAGACGCCAGGGAACCCGCACGTCAGCACTGTCAGGGACCCAAGGCCCAGAACATAGAACGCCAGCGTCCGCCACCCGCGATGGCGGTGCCCGCGCGCCGCCGCGGCCCTCAGGCCCAGCGCGTACAGCAACGCCGAGCCGCCGATCAGGGCGGCGGCGGCCCAGTCGATCTGCCAAGCGGTGAGGACTACATCAAGGGGCGGCACGGGCTCATGATAGATACCATTTCTTGGAAGACGCCGGGCCCGTGCCTGGCCGGGCGGCCCGGGGCAGGCCTCAGCATCCCTCGTAGCCGGTGAGCACCTTGACCTTGTCCGCCGAGGCGGACGACGGATCGAAGGCGTCAGTAGTCCACGATCGCGCCGGCGGAGATGTTGACGGTCGCGTCCGTGATGGCCGCCGCCTTGTCCGAGACGATGAAGGAGGCCACGTTACCGACGTCCGTCAGCGTGGCCGTCCGGTTCAAATGCGCGGCCCTGGCAATCTCCACTACGATCTCTTCGCGGCCCTCGGCCTGCCACGGGATGGTTTCGATAATGCCGCCCGTGACCATGGTGACCACCCTGATGCCGTGTTTTCCCAGTTCCAGGGCCCATTGCCGGCGCAGTCCTTCCATCGCGTCGAGCGCCACCTTGAAACCGCCCAGGCCGGGGATCGTCTGCGGGCCCGAACCGCCGAACATGAGCACGACGCCGGAGCGTTGCTTGACCATGTAGGCGGCGGCCGCGCGGGTGGTCAGGAAGTGCGTCCGCGCGGCCAGGGTGATGGGCTGGGTGAAGTCATCCACATCGATCTCCATGAGTGGCTGCTGGATGTCGCCGAATGAGATCACGTTGAAGGAGATGTCGATCCTCTTGCTCTTCTTCGCCACCCGGCTTACGAAGGCATCCACCTGCTCTTCGTCCAGGGCGTCGACGACGGCGGTTTCGGCTGTGCCGCCCGCCTCGCGAATGTCATTGGCTACTTTTTCCAGCCGCGATTCCGTCCTTCCGGCAATGTGCACTGTGGCGCCGTCGGCCGCGAAAGCCCTTGCCACCGCCCCGCCGACCGCCCCGCCGCCGCCATAGATCAGGGCGGTCTTGCCGTGAAGCATGCCGTTTTCCGGAATCCCGATGTTCACCATGGTCGCCTGCCTAGTGCCGCGGAGTACGTGAATTCCCTCAACTATGTTCTTGCGGAGGGCGGGTGGCAAGAGGACCGGGCGCAGCGCGGCATTAGCTTCTGGGCGGCCCTCCGGGTCCGGTGGCTGGTCCTCCGGGTCCGGGCGCGGGCCCGGGTCCTGGTCCGGCGGAAGGTCCGGGTCCGAACGCGGGTCCGGGGGCGGGTCCCGGCCCGACGGGCCCGACGGGTCCGGCAGCGGGTCCGGGGGCGGGTCCTCCGGTTCCGAGCGCAGGTCCGGCGTATGCAGGCACCGGCAGCTCGCCCGGATCGACCGGACCCATATCAAGGTGGAACGGCGGATATTCGTCCCGCATGAGGGCAACGTAGGCGATAACGCGGTAGATCCAGCGGTTCAGGCCAAGCAGGAGGTCGAAGAGCCCCCGCCGGTATTGGCCCGTGAACAACAGGATCACGCCGGCGATGAGGACCAGCAGCCCCAGGAGGGAGATGCCCACACCTTGCTGTACCCACTCGCCGTCCCGGTACTCCCACGTCCTCGCGGTCCCCGTCAGCAGGCTGATAAGCAGCAGATGTGGAATGGCCAGCAGCCACGATTTCACCAGCACCAGGCCGCGGGACAGCCGTTCGGGATAGTCGACGTCGAAGTCCGCCGGGTAATCGGTGCGGGCCAGGGTGAAGGGGGGATAGACATCCGTGCCGATAGCGCTGAAGGCGTAGAAGGCCACACGCCAGTTCCAGCGGATCACACCGACACTGAAATTGAACAGCGAGCGCGGGTAGCGCGCCGTGAACAGGATCGCGAACCACGCCACGATCGTGACCACTCCGAAGGCGAACCAGAGGATAAACAGGACGATGAAGTGCGGGATGGCCAGGAACCACTTCACGAGCCACATCCACCGTGACAGGTTCGGGTCGAGGTAGCCGTGGAGGCGGGCGGGGTACACATATGGGGTCGTAGCACCCGGTGCCACCGGATACGGAGTCCCCGGCGTGGCAGCGTAGGCTGCCACGGCACCCGGCGGGGCCGCACTGTTCTGCTGGCCGGGGGTGGCCCTGGGCGGGTAGGGACCCGCGGGATACGGCTGGCCGGGCTGGGCCGGCAAGTGCCCGGGAGGGACACCGCTGCCCGTCCCGCCTTGGCCCAGGCCGCCGCGGCCGAGTCCAACGGCGCCCAGCACTATCAGCGGCACGCCGATCAGCAGCATCACAAGTCCGCCGATCAGCAGCCCGATGAACACCGGCAGGAGCAGATCTGTGCGTGCCCCTGCCTGCAGATTCACGCTCACCGGAGACGTCCCGTCGGCATTCATGACCACCACTGCCCAGGATCCGGAACGGAGGTCCCAGGTCAGTTCCTGTTCCCCCGGGCCTGTGGCAGTCGCGGCCCAGAAGGTCTGCTGCGCCGGATTGGACGGGACCTGGGAGCCGGCCACTTCGCGGTACCGCGCGCGGAAGGGGTTGAACCTGACGTCGACGATTTCGGTGCGCCGGACACCGGCCAGGTACGTCGCGACGTCGGCCCGCGGGGCAATTCCGATGAAGATTTCCTTGCCGGGGTCGGTGGAGGAACCGCGGAGCAGCACGCTGCCCGCAATGTCCACCGGAACGCCGTCGTCCACGCCGCCGCCGGTCATGAGGTCCAGCCGGGGGGTCGTCAGCGCGTAGGAATTGCCTGAGAAAGGCGCTGACGGCGTGATGAAGTACCTGCCGTCACGTTGTTGGTAGTTGACCCAGCCCGCAAAGCCGGCGCCCGCCAACAGCCCCAAACCGACCAGCGCGCACAGCGAGCCGATCACCAGCATGACAATCCGGCCTGCCTTCATGGCCGCCGTCCTTTCAGATGGTCCGTTTGCCACGCCCGGCCGGACGTGGCTTCCGGAAGCTGGCGGCCCGGGCCGCTACCGCCCGAGCGGGATCACGAACGGCTTGGCTTCGTCGATCGCGCCGGCACTGCCGGCGTGGAGGACAACGAGCGCGTTCATGCCGTGATCACGACTTTGAGGGCCTTCGTCTCCGCGGCGCGGGCGAAAGTGTCGTACGCCTCCATGAACTCGTCAAAGGTGAAGTGGTGGGTGGCGAAACTGTCCGCGGGGATCTTTTGCTGTGCCACGAGCTTGAGCAGCATGGGGGTGGTGTTGGTATTCACCAGGCCCATGCTGATGTTGATGTTCCGGATCCAGAGGTCTTCGACGTGCAGTTCCACGGCTTTGCCGTGCACGCCCACGTTGGCCACGGTGCCGCCGGGACGCACGATGTCGGTGCACATCGTGAAGGTCGCCGGGACGCCCACGGCCTCGATCGCCACGTCCACACCCTGCCCGTCGGTCAGGAGCATGAGCTGCTCCTTCCAGTCGGCATCGGATGAGAGGACCACGTCGGTGGCTCCGAATTCGCGGGATTTCTCGAGCCGGTTCGCGTCGAGGTCGACGGCGATGATCGTGGCGGCGCCGTAGAGGCCGGCGGTGGAGATCGCGGCAAGTCCCACGGGGCCCGCGCCGATGACGGCGACCGTGTCGCCGGGCTTGACCCGGCCGTACTGCACGCCGATCTCAAAGCCGGTGGGGAGGATGTCGGAGAGCATGACGGCCTGCTGGTCGCTGACTCCCTCAGGCAGGAGGTGCAGGGAGTTCTCTGCATAGGGGACGCGGACGAACTCGGCCTGCGTGCCGTCGATCAGATGTCCGAAAACCCAGCCGATGCCGGAGGTTCCTTCCTCCCCCAGACAATGGGAGTACAGGCCTGTCTTGCAGTTGGCGCAGTGCCCGCAGGACTTGATGCACGAAATGATGACGCGGTCCCCGACCTTGAGGCTGGTCACGGAGGCGCCGATCTCCGTGATGGTGCCGACCCCTTCGTGGCCCAGGATGCGGCCCTTGGCCACCGCGGGGACGTCGCCTTTGAGGATGTGCAGATCGGTCCCACAGATGGTGGTGGTGTCCACTTTGACGATCACATCGCTGGGATTCTGGATTGTGGGATCGGGGACCTCGGTCCACGATTTCTCCCCGGGACCGCCATAGACGAGGGCTTTCATACGTGCTCCTTGGTTTTGAGGATGACCAGCGGGTCCACGAGGCGCAGACGGCACGGAGTCTCCGTGCCATCGATTCCCGAATACAGCAACGAGGCGCGGGCACGCTCACGGAGTTCCTCGATCGCGGCGGCCGACACCCGGGCATGGGCGAGGTCGAGCACGAGTTCGAATCCGGGAAGCTTGCTTGTGACGCGGCGGCAAACGACGTACAGTGCCCGCACGTTGGCCACGGTCACCACACCATGCACGTCGATCCGAGCTGTTTCGGCGTCGGCGTTCAGGCGGATGAGCACCTTGAGTTTAGGGTCCCCCGAATGGTGATGGATACTCATGTGGCCGTGGTCTCCTGCCTTTTCCTGCTGAAGCCGGAAAGTGCAAACGCCATTTCCTTCCCCAATTCGCGGTGAGACCCGTGCCGTATTTACGTGAAGTGGTTTTTCGCTCGACACGTCCCCCAACTGGCCGTGCAGCAACCTCCCCACACATTCAGCTTGGGGGGCGCTCGTGGCAGAGGTAAGGGGCGAAAGTCCCGTGTGCGCCTGTTGGGTCCTGCGGCGTCGCCCGCCTAGCCTGTTCCTATGCCTGTTCCGCTCGATCCCTGCCGACCCCCGGACCTCGTGCTGGCCTCCGTGCGGCACCCCGGGGAGGAAATATGCTTCGACGTTCATGTTCGCGCCGGGGCCGTGTCGGCGATCATCCCGTCGCGCCCGGGCCCGGGCGCGCTCCCCGCTGCAACCCGGGTGGTGGATCTGGAGGGCCGCTACGTCATTCCTGGGATGTGGGATGAGCACGTTCATATGACGCAGTGGGCGCTGGCCTCCAACCGGCTTGACCTCTCCAGTGCCGGCTCGGCGCGCGAGGCGGCCGCCGTCGTCGGGGCCCATATCGCCGGGGACACTAGCACCGGGACCGGAAGCGGCGCCGGAGCTCCGGGTCCCGTCCAGACGCTGGTGGGCGTCGGTTTCCGCGATGCCATCTGGCATGACCTGCCCAGTCTGGACCTCCTGGACGGCGTGACACGCGGCCGGCCTACGGCCCTGATCAGCCACGACCTCCACTGTGTCTGGCTCAACTCCGCAGCGGCCCAACAGTACGGAATGCCGGTGGATGCGGGCGGCCTGCTCCGGGAAGAACCGGCGTTCGCCCTGACCCGGGAGCTTGGCCAGCTGCCGGACGCGGTGGTGGATCCGTGGGTGCGGCAGGCAGGTCAGGCTGCGGCCGCGCGGGGCGTGGTCGGGATTGTGGACTTCGAGATGACATGGAACCGCGACGCCTGGCTGCGGAGGATCTCCGGCGGCTTCGCTGCCCTGCGGGTTGAAGCGGGCGTCTATCCGCAGGACCTGGACCGGGCCGCGGCAGAGGGGCTGCGGACAGGTTTGGCGGTGGCCGGCAGTGGCGGGCTGCTCAGCGTGGGCCCCCTGAAAGTGCTGATCGACGGCTCGCTCAATACCCGCACAGCGTATTGCGTGGACCCGTATCCGAACGGCGGCCACGGGCTGCTGACCGTGAGCGAGGCGGAGCTGCTCGCCCTGTTGGTCCGGGGCCGGCAGGCGGGTTTTGTGCCGGCGGTCCACGCAATCGGCGACGCGGCCAACCAAGTCGCCTTGGATGCGTTTGAGGCGGCGGGCCTCGCCGGACGGGTGGAGCATGCCCAGTTTGTCCGGAGCGAGGATTTCGCCCGCTTCGGCCGGTTGGGCGTGACCGCGAGCGTCCAGCCTGCGCATGCCCTCGATGACCGGGACGCCGCCGAGGCGAACTGGCCGGGGCGCACGGACCGGTCCTTCCCGCTCCGTTCATTGCTGGCCGCCGGGGCGACTCTCGCCTTGGGCTCGGACGCTCCGGTGGCCCCCCTGGATCCGTGGATTGCCATGTCCGCTGCCACGGCGCGGGACCGGCTGGATGGCCGCGGGCCGTGGCATGCCGAGCAGGCCCTCACGCGGCAGGAGGCCCTCACGGCCTCGACCCGCGGTCGCGGCCGTCTCCGGGTCGGGGACCCCGCCGATATTGCAGTGCTCGACGCCGACCCGCTGACCGTGTCGGATGCGGATTTTGCGGCCATGCCGGTGGCCGCCACGTTAGTGGGGGGACGGTTCACGTACGGCGGCTAAGCACCTTTGACGCGCGCCTGGACTAAGTTGGCGTACGGCAGGCGGCCGTATTCTTCGATGAATGCGGCATGGTACCGGGCTTCGGCCGCGTTGAGTTGCTCAACGGGCAACTCTTTCCACGCGATGATCAGGGCCCCGGGCACGGCGAGCTGCCAGATGAGCCGCCCGTCCCAGTGGCCTGGCGGCTTGCCTTCGCCGAAGTCGACGAATTCCTGGATTTGCCGGCGCAGTCCGCGGTTGCCCTTGCTTCCGGGGCCGGCTTTGCCCACGAAGAGGACATCGGCGCCGTCCACCCATTCGGCGTCGAGAGCGTCCGCCTTGAGGGTGGGGTTCTTCTTCTTGAAGATGCCGGCGGTGCTCCTGGCCAGGAACTGGGGCCGGAAGCCCTCGGGCCGCAGTACCGCGAAGATCCCGGGCTTCTGCGGGATCCGGTTGATGTCAAGGTCCTGGAGCGGCCGGAAACCGGTGAAGCCGTCCTGTTTCAGCGACTGTGTGTTGATGGGCATGGGTTCCTTGGATCGGGGCTCGTGGCGTTTCTTTGAAGCTTACGGAAGAAGCTCACTCACTGAAGTCCGGGCTCAGCTGCGGGTGAAGGTGCCCAGCCCGGTCTGATCGTAGAAATCAAGCCTGACGCTCGGAGCCGTGCCGCCTCGGGCTGCGGCGTCCGCACCAGGGGCTGCAGCCGCGCCGGGGGCGAAGATTGCCCCGGCAAGACCGTTGGCGTTCTCGCCGATTGATTCAAAGCTGAAGGTGTCGCCGTCAAAATGAGTGAGCGGGAACTTGGTGGTCCTGCCGGCCGGGCCCAGCTCAAGGGTCAGCACGCCGTTCTCCACCGCGACGGTGAGCGGGCCGTAGTAGGAGTTCGCGTAACTGCCGATGTAGAAGTCGTTGCCCTGCGCCGGTTTGGCCTGGGCCGGCGCCTTGGAATAGTCGACTTTCGGCTTCTCCGCCTCATCGATCTTCTGGAAGACGCCCGAGGTGAATCCGATCCAGTCCACTGTCGGGGCGCCGTTCTGGGCCGTGTCCAGGAACGCGGCGCAGATGGCTTCGGGGATGCCCTGCGGCCGGCCATTGGTCAGGGCCACAATGCCCAGCTGCTCGCCGGGGAGCAGTGAGACGGCGGTCGCGGCACCAAGGTTGAAGGCTCCCGAGTGCCCGAGCATCAGCCGGGCGTGGTCGTCGTAGGAGACGTTCCAGCCCAAGCCGTAGAAGCGGGTGCGGGCGCCCGGCGTCGCCGGTGGGCCCGACACGGCGTGCGGGACATGCGTGACACCAAGCGCGTCCGGGTCGATGACCTCGCTTCCCTCAAAGCTGCCGTTGGCGAGCTGCAGGCGGATCCAGCGGGCCAGGTCGCGCACGGAGGAACTGGCCCCGCCGGCGGGTGCTTCGGCGTCGGCATCCCGGGTGTATTTGGCCACCCAGGTCTTGTTACCGGCTGGGACGTGGATCAGTGCCTTGTTCGTTGCCTTTTGGTAGTCCGCGTGGCGATAGCTCGTGGATGACATGCCCAGGGGCTTGAACAAGACTTCTTCGGCGAGGTCTGCCCAGGGTTTGTTCATGGCATCGGCGACAGCCTGCGCACCAGCCGTGTAGCCGAAGTTGCTGTAGTTGTAGCTCGACCGGAAGGAGTCCAGCGGCTGCTGGTTGAGGTGGCTGAGAATATAGGACTGGTCGAATCCGAGGTCTTCCAACAGATCGCCCGCCCCCGTACTGAGGCCGCCTTGATGTGACAACAGGTCGGCCGCCGTGGCGTTCCGCGTGACGTAGGGGTCTTTCAGGGCGAAGCCGGGGGTGTGGTTGATCACCGGTTCCGTCCAGGAGATGGCCTTGCGGCCCACGGCCACGGCCGCCACCGTGGAGGCCAAGGGTTTGGACACCGAGGCCAATTGAAAAACGGTATCCGCGTCCACTGTCTCGGGCCGGCCCGATTCCCGCACGCCGAAGCCCTTGGCGTACACCATTTGGTCTTGGTAGACCACGGCCACGGCGACTCCGGGAACACCGGTACTCTCCATCACGCCCTGGACCATCCCGTCCAGCTTTGCCAAGGCGGCGTTGACCTTCTGTTGGTCCAGGAGCGGTTTGACCTGCGGTTCCGGCGCCGGAAGCAGAGACGCCGACGGCGCACCGGAGCCGCCGGAGGCACTGCTTCCGGTACCGGCGGGGGCACTTTGGGCCGTGCAGGCGGCCAGCAGCGGCATGCCCGCTATACCCGCGGCGCCGACGCCGACGGCTTTAAGTAACGAGCGGCGGTCCGAAGGCAGCGAGCTGATACTCGTCGCGATAGATTCCCTCTGGTTCATGGACAATCCTCCGCCCGGTTCCGCCTGGGGCGCAGAGCTAACGCCCTCTCCCATGATGGACCCGTGCCCGTTTTTGAGACAGGGGCGGTGCGCTCTGGTGTGGGTCCTCGGACGCCGGGATCTCGGGGCCGCACCTCCACAACCGCCAACGAATCCCACCAATCCCGCTAACCTCGCGGCCTCCTTCTGGTTGCCCTATTAATGTCCGATCCCCGGAGGAGACTGGATTCATGGACGGCAATCAGGGGCCCGAAGTGGTTCCGGCGGGAGACGGCGACTACGGCCTCGGCCGCGCCGGGAGCAGTGACGGCGGCGTCCAGGATTTGCTCGCATTCTGCTCCCGCGTACTCCGGGACCTGCGTCAGGCCGAAGATTGCGCCGGGATGATCGAGCAATACCGACGGCTCGACGAGTTTCACTCTGCGCTCGACGCGTTGCGGACGCGTCTTCAGCTCGACGTTTTCCTGGGCAGCGTTTCGGGAGTGACGTTGGGATCTGGAAGGTCGCCGATGGCTTCCGAAGCGGTGGAACGGCTCCGGAGGGCCATAAATGTCATAGCCCGCAGGGACACTTAACTCATGGACGGCAATCAGGGGCCCGAGACGATTCCGGCAGACCCGGCACCGGCAACTGCGGGGACCGTCGCTGAACTGGCCCGGATCCTGGCCTTCCTCCCGGCCCCGGACAGCGCTGCCGCACTGATCGACGAGATCCGGGACCTGGAGGACCTGAAGTCCGCCATGGCAGCCCGGCAGGCCCGGCACGCCGTGGCCTTCGACTTGCTCCAGCGCCGCGAACAAGCCCGGCTCGGCGTGCCGGCCGAGAGGCTTGGCGCCGGTGTCGGCGCGCAGATCGCCCTGGCCCGGCACGAATCCCCCGCCAGGGGCGGCCGGCTCCTGGGCCTGGCCAAAGCCCTGATCACCGAGATGCCGCACACCCTCACCGCCCTGGAAACCGGGCAGCTGAACGAATGGCGCGCCACCCTGCTCGTACGCGAAACCGCCTGCCTGACCGCCGCCGACCGGGCCGCCGTCGACGAGGAATTGGCGCCCGACGCCGGGACGTTCGCCGGGGCCGGTGACCGGTCCCTGGTCGCCGCGGCCCGCACCGCCGCGTACCGGCGTGACCCCCGCTCCGTCACCGAACGCGCCGCCCACGCCGCCAGTGAGCGGCGTGTCAGTCTCCGCCCGGCCCCCGATGCGATGACCTGCCTGACCGCGCTGCTGCCCGTGACCGCCGGCGTCGCCGTCTACAAGGCGTTGAGCGGGCACGCCGACACCCTCCGTGCCGCCGGGGACCCGAGGGGCCGCGGGCAGCTCATGGCCGATGCCCTGGTCGAACGCACCACCGGCACCCCGGGCGGGATCACCGGCGTCGAAATCCAGCTCGTCATCACCGACCGCACCCTCCTCCAGGGAGACGCCGAACCCGCCCGGCTCCCCGGCTACGGCACCGTCCCCGCCGGCTGGGCCCGCACCCTTATCAGCGGCACAAATGGACCAAAGAGCGGCGAGGGCGGCAGTTCCCGGGGACCCGGCGCCGCGGCCCCGAACACGGACAGAAACGGTGACGGCCGGTCCGGTGGTCGCCCTGGACCGGCCGGCACCGCCGGGAGCGGCGATGACCCCGCGTTCACCCTCTGGCTCCGGCGGCTCTACACCCACCCCGGCACCGGCGAGCTCGTGGGGATGGACTCCCGGGCCCGGCTCTTCCCGCCCGGGCACCGCCGCTTCATCCAAACCAGAGACGACACCTGCCGAACTCCCTACTGCGACGCCCCGATCCGCCACCTGGACCACATCATTCCCTGGCACACCGGCGGAGAAACAACCAGCACCAACGCCGCCGGCCTCTGCGAAGCCTGCAACCACACCAAAGAAACCCCCGGTTGGAAAGGCCGCCCCGCACCCGGTCCCCGCCACACGCTCGAACTCACCACCCCCACCGGCCACACCTACCACTCCACGGCGCCACCCCTGCCGGGCACGCCGCTTCGGCCATCGGCCACAGACCAGCCGAGGTCCCAGCCAGGCTCCCGCCATCGGCGCCAGCTCCGGCACCAAGCCAAAACGCTCAGACGTGGAAAGTCCAAAGTTGGGGCTGCGGCATTTGGGGCTGCGGCATAGGGACCAGTTCGTTGGCTGCCGTGCGGGCCCGAACTAACATTGGCTCGGCCTCGGGGCACAGTTGCCGGGCGACGGGCCGCTATTCGAAGCACTCGATTCGCGGCTCTTGCCCTCGGCTCGCCACGCTTCATCGCATCCAGCATGTCAGCGGCAAAGAAAAGCGCCCGACCGCCTGGGCGGCGGCGGACGTCAGGCCTGCAGGTACCTTCGCGATCTCGCTAAGAGACGGCTCGGACACTTCCGTGTCCCGAACAACCCGGAGTCATCAGATGGTTACCTGCAGGCGCTTTAAGCCTACGCCCGCCTCACGGCCGTCACCAGAGGGCGCGTTGACTCATAAAAAACCTCCGCGTAGCCCCGGCCGAATAGGTCCCGGCCGAAACACCCCCTGCCGCGAAAGCGTAGAGTGGAGGAAGCCGCCTGATTCTGGACGCCAAGTGCTGAGGGAGAAATCGTGACGATTGACTGGGACGAAAAAAAGACCCTGCTGCAGGAGCCGAACATCGCCGCGGTGACGCAGCTGTGCGACGAACTCATGGAAAAGAAGCCTGGATCCGTGGTCCCGTACATCGACCCCATCCACGACGAGGACGAATGCCGGATCGTCAGCCTGCATATCAGCCCGGGCAAGGGCACCGAATCGGGCTTTGTCTCGCACTTCAACGACGATGAAGCCGCCCGCCGCGCCACCTCCATCTACGAGGCCGCAGAGCTGGACCCCCGCTATGTGATGCCGTGGAACGCCTACCCGTGGATCCGCGATCCGGAGGCATCCTCGGCCCTGAACGTCCAGGAGAAGACGGACGGCCTCCGGCCCTTCCGCCAGTTCCTCAAGATCAACAAGCGCGTCTCGGCCGTTATTGCGCACGGCGCGGACGCCCACTCCTTCCTGACGCTTTTCGAGAAGACCTACCATTCCTCGCTGAAGAATCATGGTGTCAAGATCTACAAGGCCACCGCACTTGGCGGCCGCGCCTTCGCGGTATCTCCGGCCAAGCAGGAAGAGCTCCTCGCCAAGAACGTCGAGGTCTACAAAGACGCCATGCAGCGGGCGGGCATCCAGCACCTCTGAGGCTCCACGCAACGCCGTCCGGCAACGGCATCCGGCGCAAGCCGAGCCGGCGTCGGCGGCATCACCCGGCCAGCAGCCTGCGGCGGTGTTTGAGTTCCTTGACCCAGTCGCGGGTGACCATTGCTGAAAACGGCGAGGCGCCGTCGTCGGTCATGGAGCGGAACGCCGTGCCCGCCTGAAGATCCGCCAGCAGCGGTTCAGAGGCCTTCAGCGCCAGTTCCAGCACCTGGACGGCGGCACGTTCAGTCAGCCCCATCCCCGCGGCCCAGCCCAGGAAGTGCTTCCGGGAAATCCCTGTGCGCTTGCCGTCCAGGGTCAGGGCGAGTGTCTTGTCCCCGTAGACGACCGTGGACGGGATGTCGTATACCGGCGCGATGGACCACTCTCCGGCCGGCTGCTGCACCATGGAAACGTTCTTCGCGTGCAGGTCGCCATTGCCCGTCAGCCACGCAAATGCCGCCTGGAGGGCCAAATTCCGCACCGCGGGCAGCGGAGCGGCGCAATACGCCGCAAGCGCATGGCACACCTGCCCGTATCCCACGTTGTACTTGTCCGCAGGGTAGAGGCCCAGGACCTGCGCACCGTCCTCGACGGCGAGCCGCTGCACGGCCCGCGGCGACCTGGCCGCCGCCTTGGGCCCCGACACGCCGGCGACAGGCCCACCGGATACAGTGCCACTGGCTACAGGCACCCGGTCGAAGCGTTCCACGAGCAACCCGGGCCGACCGGCGACGTCGCGGATCAGCTGGACCCGGCTCAGAGGGATCCGCAGCCGCGCCGCGTACCGGAACATCGCGTACTCGTTTTCGACGACGTGCGGGAACTCGGGCGCGTTGAGTTTGAGGATGTAGCGCCGGCCGGCGCTGGCCACCGGCATGGAGATCATTCCAGCGGACAGCTTGTCCTGCACCCCCGCCAGGGCCACCGGGTCGATCAGCCCGGAGTCGCCCAGCAGGGCCTCGAAATCCACGGGCGTTGCGGGGTCAAGCTCGACGGCGTGCTCGTCCGGGTCCAGCTTCTCGCCGTGGCCGACGATCTGCACGTCACCCACCGGGTTGGCACCGGCCGCGATGAGCAAGGACAGCTCATCATCCACGCTGGTCTTGATGGAACGGCGCAACGCATTCAGCCGCCGGCCCTCCGGCAGAAGCCCGGTGAAATACGGCGGGGCTGCCCCCGCCGCGGACAGTACAGGTTCCGGCGTTAGCGGCAGGGAGCTCGCGACGGCGGGGCCCCCGGACGCCAGATAGGCCGGCAGGTAGCTGAACCTGGTGCCGCCGTCGTGCCGCTCCAGCCGGGCCGCCAGCACGCCGGCCTTGTAGATATCCGCGATCCGGTGCCTCATGGCCGGGCTTCCGGCCCGTCCCGCAGTTCACCGTCGGCCCGCAGGCCGGCCACCGGGCCTGCGAGGGCACGGGCTGCGGCGCTGGTCCGGGTCTGGACCCGGAGCTCCAGCCCCAGCGTGTCCAGGAGCGCCAGCAGGGAGTCCAGCTGCACCGTGCGTTTTCCCTGTTCGACGAACCGGACGAAGCGCTCTGAGACTCCGGCCAGTTCGGCCAGCTCACGCTGGCTCAGGCGGAGCGACCCGCGCCGGGCCCGGGCCTCGGCAGCGAGTTCGCCCGGAAATGCGTTCCCCATGGCCACCTCCCGTTGATCAAGATACGTCCGAGGGTCCGGCGTTCGTGCGTACGAACCTGCGGGATCGAACCTGTGTGCGTACCAACCTGTGAGATCGAACCCTGCGGGATCGAACCACGGCGGTACGAACGTGCCGCTTTGCAGGCATTTCCAGTATAGGACGGGCCAAGATGCATGCACAGGGCTATAACGGCACGTACGTACCGGCGCACTGGGCCGGCAGGGGCAACTGCCGGCGACCGAAGGCACCCGCCATCACTGCACGGCTGGCGCAGCCCTGCCTCCACAGATTGGGCGGTTCAGCCGCGCGCGGGCGTGACGGTTCGCAATGGCCCGTAGGATTTAAGGGACTTAAGCGACAACCAGACCCCACGGAATCCGGAAAGGACTGCACACGATGACGCGCGCTTCCTTCCGGCTGTTCCGCACCGGCCTGATCGGATCCATCATCGTGGCGCTGGCAGCCGGTGGCCACCTGGCCGGCGGCGGACGGCTGCCCGAGCCGGCGATCGTGACGGCGTTGTGTGCCGTGGCGATGGTCCCCGTGGCCGTACTGACCCGCGTCCGCCTGTCCTTTCCGGCCCTGGCCGGCCTGCTTGGCGCAGGGCAGCTGTGGCTGCACTGGTCCTTCGGCACCTTGTCCTCAGGGGCGCCCGCGGCCCTCCAGGCCCGGATGGCTGCGGGTCATCCGGGCCATCCGGGCCATTCGGCGGCTGCCATTGCCCCGGCGATGTCCGACCCTTCCATGGCGGTTTCGGCGGCCGACATGGGCGGTGTCATGTTCGCCGCACACGCGGTGGCGACGCTCGGGACGGCACTGTTGCTCGCCCACAGCGAGCGTGCCCTGTCCGGACTTGCTTCCTGGCTGCGCCCGCTCGTGCAGCTGCCCCAGCCCTCCGCCGCCGCGCCCGTGCACGTCCCCCGCCCCCGCGCGGTCAACCTGGTCCTCCCCAAAGCCCGGGCTGGCCTCCGCCTGCCGACCAGGCGCGGACCTCCGGAGCTGTCGCCCGCCGCCTGACATCAATCCCTTTCACATACGGACGGGGACAGCAGGCGGCCACCCCACTGCTACCGCCGGAAGGACAACGCACCGGACGGCTCCCCACCTGATATCCGTTAGTGAAAGGCACCCTTGCCATGAAATCCTCCCTTCGCCGTACCCTCAAAACCGCCGCTGCCGCCACGATGACCGCGGGCCTGCTCGCCGCCGGCGCAGCAGCCGCCTCCGCCCACGTCCACGTCGACACCGATGATCCGGCCGCGGGCGGCTACAGCCACCTGACGTTCAATGTCCCCAGCGAGTCCGAGTCGGCCAAGACCAGCAAAATCGAAGTCACGCTGCCCACGGACACCCCGTTTACTTCGGTGTCGGTGAAGCCTGTCGAGGGCTGGAAGGCCGTCATCACCACAAGCGACCTGCCGAAGCCGATCACGATCGCCGGCGCCACGGTCACTAAGGCCCCAAGTTCCGTGGTCTGGACCGCGGACGAGGCCCACCAGATCGGACCGGACGAGTACCAGGCCTTCTCACTGTCCGTCGGCGTCCTGCCGGACGCGGGAACCACAGTGACGCTGCCGACGGCCCAGACGTACACCGATGGAACCGTCGTCAAGTGGGACGAGAAGACGGTCGAGGGCCAGGCCGAACCCGGGCACCCGGCACCCTCCTTCGTGACCACGGCCAAGGACGCCGACGCCCACGGCGCAGCCGTCCCCGCCGCAGCCACGACGACCGCACCCTCGGCGCCCCCGGCAGCGGCAGCGGGCATGTCCAGTGACGGCGGATCCGCCGCCGGCTGGATCGGGCTGGCCGCAGGGCTGATCGGACTGGCCGCGGGCGTCACCGCGCTGGTCCGCACCCGCCCGTCCAAGGTCCAGTAGTCCCGGCCAGCAGCCCGGACACAAACCCAGGCGAGTAGGCCGCCGCCGGAACTCCGGCCCGAGCGGCGACGGCGGCCCCGGACCCCCGGGGCCGCCGTCATACTTGACACCCCGGTGTGATCCCTGCCATATTTTAAAGCGTGAACCTGTCAGACAGCCGGACAGCAGGACAGCCATTGGCTCGCCTCAGTGCCGCCGAAGCCGTTTTTAACGTCCTCCGCACCGAGATCGAATCCGGCAGGCTCGGCATCGGCGCCAAGCTGAGCTCCGAGGCCACTCTTGCCCAGCAGTACGGCGTGAGCCGCTCCGTGATCCGGGAGGCCCTGCGCTCCTGCACCGCCCTGGGCTTGACGGTCACCAAGACCGGGCGGGGCACGTTCGTCGTCGCCAACCGCGTGGCAAAGGACCTGGTCCTGGGCCAATACTCGGCCCGCGACCTCACGGAGGCGCGTCCCCATATCGAGGTTCCCGCCGCCGGACTGGCTGCAGAACGCCGTTCGGCCGAGGAGCTGGCAACGCTGCGCGACATCGTCGCCGCGATGAGCGGCGAGGACGACCCCGAAGTCTGGGTGGGCCTGGACTCCAGCTTCCACGCGTTGATCGCGCGGGCCAGCCGCAACAAGGTCTTCGAGAACGTCGTCGCGGACATCCGGGACGCCCTCGCCCACCAGTCCGAGACCCTGAACATGGTGGCGGACCGCCAGCACGCGTCCGACGAGGAGCACCGGCGCATCCTGGCCGCGATCGAAGCCGGCGACGCGGCGACGGCGCGCATCGCCATGAGCCAGCATCTGCACGCCGTTGGCATTGCCCTCGACTCGATCCTCAACGCCTGACGTCAGGCGCCTGGTGCCTGGTTCCGTCAGCAATGCCGGAAGCAATCTGGTCAGCACCGGCAAAACCAGCACCAACACAGTGACCAGCCACCACAACCGCATCAACCGCCACCGCCAAAGGACGCAATGACTTCCCCTGCCCTCGACAACACCCCGACCCCGCTCGCCCCGGAGTGGCTGCCGCAGCACGTCCCGCTTGCGGTCCAGACCCGGGACGGGCTGGTCGAGAGTGTCCACTACGGCTCGGTCATCGCCACCGCAGCGGACGGCCAGATCCTACTCACTGCCGGGGAGCCCCTCGCCCCGTTCTACCCGCGGTCCGCCCTGAAGCCCCTGCAGGCCGTCGCCATGGTCCGCGCCGGGCTGGACCTCCCGGACGAACTGCTCGCCCTCGCCGCCGCCAGCCATTCCGGCGCAGCCAGCCACCGTGACGGCGCCCGGCGCATCCTGGAGCTGCACGGCCTGACGCCAGCGGACCTCGAGAACAGCACCGATCTCCCCTACGGCGCCCGCGAACGCGAAGACTGGCTCGGCGGCGGCGGCCGGGCCACCCAACTGACGCAGAACTGTTCCGGAAAGCATGCCGCCATGGCGGCCACCTGCGTCATCAACGGCTGGCCGGTCCAGGGCTATCTGGACCCGGCGCACCCGCTGCAGCAGCTGGTGGCCCAGACCGTGGCGGACCTCACCGGTGAAGACCCCCAGCGCACCACCACTGACGGCTGCGGCACCCCGCTCTTCGCGCTCACGCTGCGCGGCATGGCCCGCGCCTTTGGCCGCCTGGCCGCGGCTGCCGCGACCGGATCCGGCGAAGCGGAAGCCGCCGTCGGCCGCGCCATGCGCCGCCACCCCGAGATGGTTGCGGGCGAGGACCGGGACGTCACCGCGCTGATGCGCCTGGTCCCCGGCCTGCTCGCCAAGGACGGCTTCGAGGGCGTCCAGCTGGTAGGCCTCCCGGACGGCCGCGCCCTCGCCGTGAAGGTTTCCGACGGCGGAGACCGCGCCCGGATGCCCGTCACCGTCCGGGTCCTGGCCGCGCTCGACGTCGACACCTCCCCCTTGGCGCGCCTCGCCGCCACACCTGTGCTGGGCGGCGGCCGGCCCGTCGGGCTGCTGCAGGCCACCGATTTCCTCGCTGACCCCAAGATCTCCCCCGCCCCCAAAGACCTGTAAGGGACCGCCATGACCTCGCTCGACGAACGCGCAGAATTCCGCTCCGAACACGACCTCCTGGGTGACCGGGATGTTCCCGCCGGCGCCTACTGGGGCGTCCACACCCTCCGGGCCGTGGAGAACTTCCCCATCACCGGCCAGCCACTGTCCTCGAACATGCACCTGGTCCGCGGCCTGGCCGCCGTGAAACTCGCCGGCGCCCGCACCAACCACGAGCTCGGACTGCTCGACGCCGGGCGTGCCGCCGCCATCGGGCAAGCCTGCACCGAGGTCATGAACGGCAAACTCAGCGAGCAATTCGTCGTCGACGTCATCCAGGGCGGCGCCGGGACCTCCTCGAACATGAACGCCAACGAGGTCATCGCCAACCGGGCCCTGGAAATCCTCGGGCACCCGAAGGGCGACTACGCCCGGCTGCACCCCAACGACCACGTCAACCTCAG
>NZ_JBFTRB010000024.1:0-71729 GCF_056399305.1 Arthrobacter sp. 01N444 | reverse complement strand
CGGGGCATCACCGCCAACACCGAACACCTTCGCCTCACCGTGGAACAATCCATCGGCCTCGTCACCGCCCTGAACCCGCAACTGGGCTACGCCACAGCCACGGCCATCGCCCAGGAAGCCCTCGCCACCGGCAAGGGCGTCGCGGAACTAGTCCTCGAACACGGCCTGCTCACCGACGAGCAGCTCACCGAGCTCCTCAGCCCGCACCGCCTGGCCAACCTGAGCAAGTAGCGCCCCTCCGAACCCCGAAGGACCCCCATGACTTCTCCTGACACTGCCCGCGCCCAAAAACTGCCCGCTCAACAGCAGACCCAGCCACAATCCGCCGTCACCGACCACACCATTCCGGCGCATGCCCACGCCTCGGGGGCTGCGCTCCACGCCGAGGACCAGGGCTACCACAAAGGCCTGAAACCCCGGCAGGTCCAGATGATCGCGATCGGCGGCGCCATCGGCACCGGCCTGTTCATGGGCGCCGGCGGCCGGCTCGCCACCGCCGGTCCGGCCCTGATCATCAGCTATGCCGTCTGCGGGTTCTTCGCCTTCATGATCCTGCGCGCGCTCGGCGAACTCGTGATGCACCGGCCCTCGTCCGGCTCGTTCGTGTCCTACGCCCGCGAATTCTTCGGCGAGAAGGCCGCGTTCGTCACCGGCTGGCTGTACTGGCTGAACTGGGCCATGACCGCGATCGTGGACATCACCGCCGTCGCGCTGTACATGAACTTCTTCAAGAAATACTGGGCGCCCATCGCGGACGTGCCGCAGTGGACCTGGGCGCTGGCGGCCCTGATCCTGGTCCTGGGCCTGAACCTGATCAGCGTCAAGGTGTTCGGCGAGCTGGAATTCTGGTTCGCGCTCATCAAGGTCGTGGCGCTCGTGTCCTTCCTGCTCGTCGGCATCTACTTCGTCATCTTCGGCACGCCCGTGGCCGGGCAGGAGGTCGGCTTCAGCCTCATCGCTGACAACGGCGGCATGTTCCCCAATGGCCTGCTGCCGGCCATCGTGGTGATGCAGGGCGTCGTGTTCGCCTACGCCTCGATCGAACTGATCGGCACCGCCGCCGGCGAGACCGAAAACCCCGAAAAGATCATGCCGCGGGCCATCAACACGGTGATCGTGCGCATCGCTGTGTTTTACGTCGGCTCGCTCGTGCTGCTCTCCCTGCTGCTGCCCTACAGCTCCTACAAGGCCGGCGAAAGCCCCTTCGTGACATTCTTCGGCTCCATCGGGGTCGACGGCGTGGACGCCATCATGAACCTCGTGGTCCTTACCGCGGCGCTGTCCTCGCTCAACGCAGGCCTTTACTCCACCGGCCGGATCATGCGCTCGATGTCCATTTCCGGTTCCGCGCCGAAATTCGCCGGCCGGATGAATAAGTCCGGTGTCCCCTACGGCGGCATCGCCCTCACTGCCGCAGTGGCTGTCCTGGGCGTGATCCTGAACGCCGTGGTCCCGGCCGAGGCCTTCGAGATCGTCCTGAACGTCGCATCGCTCGGCATCATCAGCACCTGGGCCATGATCGTCCTGTGCCAGATGCAGCTCGCCCGGCTCGCAGCCCGCGGAGAACTGCTCCGGCCCGCGTTCCGTATGCCGGGCGCACCCGTCACGGGCTGGATCACCCTGGCCTTCCTCCTGGCGGTGCTGGTCCTCATGGCCTTCGACTCGCCAGTCGGAACGTGGACCATCGCCTCCCTCGCGGTCATCATCCCGTTGCTGATGCTCGGCTGGCGCCTCTGCCGGCACCGCATCCTGGAGATCGCCGCCGTCCGCGACGGGTTCACCGGCCCGTATCCGCTCGTGGCCAACCGACCCGTGCGTGGGACCGCCGGGGATTCGGAGTAACATCCCGGCAGTCCGGGTCCGCGTAACGCAACGTCCCCGCAACCTCTCCTGCACGTGGTTCGCATATGCTCAGCGGACAGACTCAACATGGCTCAGCGACGAACCACCCGGGAGACAGCTCATGACCAATTGGCGGATCAGGGATTTCCATTCGGCCGATCTTGACGGGATCCTGCACCTCTGGGAATCCCTCAAGGCCACCAACGTCGAGCCGGTCTACGCCCTCTCCGAGGTGCTCGCCTCCTGCGAAAAGGACCACGCCGTCGTCGCGGTGCAGGGCGAGCAGGTGGTGGGCGCCGCCGTCGGACGCGCCGCCCACGACCAGGGCTGGATCGTTTTCCTGGCCACCCTGCCCGATTACCGGGGCCGCGGCATCGGCACCTCGCTGCTGGCCTCAGTCGAGAACCGGATGGCCCCGCACGGGCTCAACAAGCTCTCGGCCCTGATGCCCGAATCCGAAACCCGGGTGGAGGCCTTCCTGAGCCGCGGCTTCGCCCTGAAGAAGAACCTGCGCTACTTCGAGCGGAAAATCCCGGTCCAGCGCCAGGAACTCGAGCCGCTCAGCCAGCTCGGCGGCCGGATCCTGGCCCGCGACCTCTGGGAAAACGTGGCGGGCATGCGCAACGAGAAGGAACTGCTGGAACGCCGGCTGGTCCTTCCCCTCGCCGAGGCCGACCTCGCCGACGAATACGGGGTGGTGCCGCCCCGGGCGGTGGTCCTCTTCGGCCCGCCCGGTACGGGCAAGACGACCTTCGCCAAGGCCATCGCCTCCAGGCTGGAGTGGCCGTTCGTGGAGGTCTTCCCCTCCCGGCTGGCCTCAGACCCCAAGGGGCTGGCCGGGGCGCTGCGCGAGACCTTCCTGGAGATCGCCGAACTCGAGCACGCGGTCGTGTTCATCGATGAGGTGGAGGAGATCGCCTCCCAGCGCTCCGGCGAACCGCCGTCGCCCCTGCAGGGCGTCACCAACGAACTGCTCAAGATCATCCCGGCCTTCCGCGAACAGCCCGGCCGGCTGCTGGTCTGCGCCACCAACTTCATCCGCGCCCTGGACTCCGCATTCCTGCGCCACGGCCGCTTCGACTACGTCATCCCGATCGGTCTGCCGGACCGCCAGGCCCGCGAGGCCATGTGGCAGCGCTTCATCCCTGCCACCGTGGTGGACGACGTCGACGTCGAGCTGCTGGTGGACCGCACCGAGGGGTTCTCCCCCGCGGACATTGAGTACGCGGCCCGCAGCGCCTCCCAGCGGGCGCTGGAAAAGGCGGTGTACGACGACGGCGGCGCGGCGTCCGGCGGCAGCGCCTCAGTCCGCGAAGCCGTCCGGAAGGGTCCGGCCACCCAGGACTACCTCGACGCGATCGCCGACACCCGGACCACGGTCAGCGCCGAAGTGCACCAGCAGTTCCTGGAGGACATCGACGACCTAGGCCGGGTGTAGGGGAAGCAACGCGGGGTCAGTTGCGGCCCATGTTGGGGCTCTGCATGGGCGCCAAGTGACCCCGCGTTGCAGTCATTGCCGAGCCGTCATTGCCTAGTGGAGGCAGCGTGATCCTGTTTCTCACAATTGTGAGCGGTCTGGCCTGGACCGTGGTCTACGTCGATGCCATCCGGATCGGCTTCAGGGACCGGAGCTACGCGATCCCGGCCGCCGCGCTGGCCCTGAATTTCGCCTGGGAGGCCATCTACGCCACGCGCTCCATCGCGACGGGAATCACCGCCCAGGGGGTCTTCAATATCGCGTGGGGACTGGCCGACGTCGTGATTGTGTACACCTTCCTGAAGTTCGGCCGCTCCGAGCTGCCGGGCTGGGTGACGCGGCGGCTGTTCATCGGCTGGGCGCTCCTGCTGGGCGTGACGTCCTTCGCGGTCCAGCTGCTGTTCGTCGTCCAGTTCGGCTGGGACGACGCGGCCCGCTACGCGGCGTTCCTGCAGAACCTGCTGATGTCCGGGTTGTTCATCGCCATGTTCGCCGCCCGGGGCGGCACCCGCGGCCAGACCCTGCTGATCGCCGTGGCCAAGTGGGTCGGCACCCTCGCGCCCACGATTGCGCTGGGCTGGTACGGCAACTCGCCCCTGATCCTGGGCGTGGGGGCGCTCTGCAGCGTCTTTGACCTGGTCTACATCGGCCTGCTGTGGCGGGCCCGGCAACCGGAAGCCGCTAGAGGGTGACGACGATCTTGCCCTTGGCGTGGCCCTGTTCGAGCGCGGCGAGGGCTCCCCCAATGTCCGCGAACGGGTAGGTGCGGTCCATGACCGGCTGCACGTGGCCGGCGTCGACGAGGGCCGCCAGGGTGCGCAAATCATCCCCGCTGGGGTGCATGAACAGGTAACGGTAGCTGGCCTTCGCCTTCCGGGCGCGGCGGCGGATGCCCATGCTCATCAGCCAGAACGCGGCCGTGATCATCGGCGGCGAGCCCAGGTCTTTCGTCGCGGTGAGCGGCTCGGGAACGCCGGCGATGGATACCACCCTGCCGCCGGACTTAAGAATGCGGAAGGAATCCCTGAGGGTCACGCCGCCGACCAGGTCCAGGACCGCATCGAAATCATGCAGTACCGCGGAGAAGTCCTCCCGGTTGTAGTCGATGACGGCGTCCGCCCCCAGCCGGCGCACCAGCGCCTCGCCGCGGGCCGATGCCGTGGTGGTGACCTGGGCGCCGAGATACGTCGCGAGCTGGATGGCGAGTGTTCCCACCCCGCCGGCGCCGCCGGAGATGAAGAGCCGGGTGCCGCGGCCCACGGCAAGTTCATCGCGGAGGGCCTGCAACGCCGTGAGCCCGGCCAGCGGCAGTCCTGCGGCCTCGGCGAATCCGAGCGACGCCGGCATGGCGGCCGCCAATTCCTGCTGCACGCACACCAGCTCGGCGAAGGCTCCAAGCCTGGCCTTGTCCACCCGGGCGTAGACGCGGTCGCCGATGGAAAAGCGGTTGGGCCCGGGTCCGATTGCTTCCACCGTCCCGGCGAGTTCGCAGCCGGCAACGATCGGCAGGCGGACATGGCTGATGGGCCGGAGCGCGCCCCCGCGGAACTTGAAGTCCACCGGGTTCAGCCCGGCCGCGGCGACCTTGATCCGGACGTCACCCGGGCCGGGCTGCGGAACCGGAACATCCTGGAGTTCCATGGCGTCCGGGCCGCCGTAGCGTGTGAGGACGTAGGCGCGCATGCTCAGTCCCGCGCGGACCCGGTGTCGCCGGCCGGAGCATCGCCCGGCGCAGCTTCCGCGTCTGCTGCAGCCGGGGCGTCATAGGAGAGGAACTCGTAGTCCGTGTCATCCGCCTCGTCGAGCATGTCGTCGAGTTCGTTCAACAGCCAGGGATTGATCCGGGCCAGGATTTTCCGGGTTTCCTCGACAGGAACGGCGGCGTAGAGCACCGGGCGGGCATCGTCGTAGCGGGTGACCGGGGGCTTGTCCGGCCACTTCTCGGCCAGCGCCTTGACCCGTTCGGGCAGCGAATTGTGCGCGTTGTCGGCAATCTTAACGAGCGTGGCGTCGTGGTCCTCGGCGATGTACCGGATGCCGGCCTGGTAGTCGTCCGGATTCTCATGCAGGCGCTTAGTGACCCGCTCGATGATGTCCGCGGCACGCTCGGAGACCCCCATGTCCAGCAGTGCCTGCCGCGTCATCGGGGTGTCCTCCGCGATGTCGTGGAGGTACCCGGCGATCCGGATGTCGTCGTCGAAGTCCGCCAGGGCGTCCCCGACGGCGAGCACATGTTCCCGGTATGGCCGCTTGAGCTTGTCCTTCTGGCGGTTGTGGGCCACCTCGGCCAGGACCTTGGCTGTCTCGACGGTGAAGCGGGGCTGGGCGTGTGCGGGCTCGGTCATGAATCCAGCCTACGCGCCGCGGCTGTCCGTCCCTGCCCGGAGGCCGGTTCCCGGATGCGCCCCCTTGTGCGCTCCCGGTACCCCGGGCCACACCCAGGGCTCGCGGGGCAGGGCCGCCGGGTCGAAGGCGGCGAGGACTTCGTCGAGGCGGCCCGGCGGGAGGCCAAGGGAGTCCAGCAAAGTGTCCCGGACCAGGTCCGCGCCAACCCCGGCCAACGCCAGGTCGGCGAGCGTGACGGCGCCGTCACGCTTGGCCAGCCGGGCGCCGTCGGCGTTCAGTACCAGCGGCACATGCGCATATTCCGGAACAGGCATATTGAGCAGCGACGCCAAATAGGCCTGCCGCGGCGTGGACGGCAGCAGGTCATCGCCGCGGACCACCTGGTCGATGCCCTGCGCGGCGTCGTCCACCACCACGGCCAGGTTGTAGGCGGTCACGCCGTCGTTGCGCCGGAGCACGAAGTCGTCGACCACCCCGGTGTAACTGCCGTGGAGCACGTCCCTCACTGTCACCTCGGCCACGGTGGAGCGGAGCCGGACAGCCGGCGGCCGGGCGGCCCGCTTGGCCTCGCGCTCGGCGCCGCTGAGGTTCCGGCACGTTCCCGGGTAGGCGCCCAGCGGAGCGTGCGGTGCCGAGGGGGCCTCCTGGATTTCGCGGCGGGTACAGAAGCACTCATAGGTCAGGCCGGCCGCCGTCAGCTCCGCGATCGCCCCGTCATACAGGTGCTCACGCTCCGTCTGGCGCACGACGCCGCCGTCCCAGTTCACGCCGATCGCCGCCAGGTCGCGGAGTTGCTCGGCCTCGGCGCCGGCCCGGGCACGGTCCAGGTCCTCCACCCGCAGCAGGAACCGCCGCCCCCCGGACCGGGCGAACAGCCACGCCAGGATGGCCGTCCGGAGGTTGCCCACATGCAGTTCGCCGGAGGGACTGGGGGCGAAGCGGCCAGCTGAGGTCATGGGATAAGCCTATGCGGAGCAGCACAAGAGCCCCTCAGCTACCGATGACTTCGGGAAATCCGGCGTCGGTGGCTCAGGGGCTCTTGCCGCGAGTGCGTTGTGCGGAATGACGATGCGTGAACAAGAGTCAGTCAGCGGCTGGTTCCTTGCGGGAGCCTCGTCCGGGGTCCGGGTGGTGTGCCGGGATGTCCGTAGCCTTCGGGATCGTGGCGGTGGCCTCGTCCCCTTGTTGTCACCATTTGAGCAGAAGCCCTACAGTTGGTGCAACGGACCGGCCCCAGAGTAGTCAATCTGATCAACCACAGCCCGGACCGCGAACAGGAAGTGGTCATTTTGCAGGAGCTCGACGCGACGGACCGGCGGATCCTCGCCGCGCTGGACGAAGATCCCCGCGTGCCGGTCATGGTGCTGGCGCAGAAGCTGGGCCTGGCCCGCGGCACCGTCCAGTCCCGCCTGGAACGGATGTCGGCGTCGGGCGCGCTCCGGCCGAACAGCAGCCGGGTGCTGCCGTCCGCCCTGGGCCGCGGCGTGGCGGCCGCGGTCAGCGCGGAACTGGACCAGAGCCACCTCAACGAGGCAATCGCCGCCCTGCGCAACATCCCTGAGGTGCTCGAATGCCACGCCCCGGCCGGCGACACCGATCTCCTGATCCGGGTGGTGGCCAAGAGCCCGGACGATCTCTACCGCGTGTCAGAGGAAATCCGGCTGTGTCCCGGAATCGTCCGGACCTCAACGAGCATGTTCCTGCGCGAGGTCATTCCCTACCGGACCACGGGACTGCTCGGCGCCTGAGCAGGCGGACGCGTCTAGACCGGCGGCCCGGCGTTGGCCTTCAGGTTCTTCATGACCAGCGTTGACGTCAGTCGCTCGACGCCGGGCAGCGAGGTCAGTTCACTGTCGTAGAAACGCTGGTAGGAGGGCAGGTCCTCCGCGATGACCTTGAGCAGGTAGTCCGGCGACCCGAAGAGCCGCTGGGCCTCGACGATGTTGGGATTGCCGGCCACCCGGCTCTCGAAGATCTCCATGGTGGAACGGTCCACCTGGCGCAGGGTCACGAACACGATCGCCTCGAAACCGAGCCCCACCGCGGCCGGATCAATATCCGCCCGGTAGCCCCGGATGATCCCGGCGGCCTCCAGATCCCGCAGCCGGCGGTGGCACGGGGCCACGGTCAACCCCACCTTGGCTGCCAAGGCCGTGGCAGTCATCCGGCCGTCCGATTTGAGGTAACGCAAAATACTTCTGTCAATGGCGTCAATCACGCAATTATATTACCCAATAGCGGTGATTCTTCAGTAAATAAGCGAGCACTTCCCGGCCGAATTTGCCTAGAGTTTTTCTTGTACCCGCCACGGGGTGCCGCATTCCTGGAGCCCGCCATGAACCCCCAGCTTTTCCTCGCCTTCCTGGTTGTCGCCGTCGCCCTGGCATGCACCCCCGGCGTCGACTGGGCCTATTCGATCGCGGCCGGGCTCCGGCAGCGCAGCTTCGCGCCCGCCGTCGCCGGTCTTTGCGGGGGCTACGCCCTCCACACGGCGTTGCTTGTGCTGGGCCTGGCGGCACTGCTCGCCGGGATGCCCGGCGTGCTGGGCTGGCTGACCGCGGCGGGCGCCCTCTACCTGCTGTGGCTGGGCTTCAGCACCCTGCGGTCCTGGCGCGGGGCCAGCTTCAGCACCGGCACCGCTGCTCCCGGTGCCGCCACACCCGCGAGCCAGTTCCGGGTCTTCCTCCAGGGCATGGGCATCAGCGGGATCAACCCCAAGGGCCTGCTGTTCTTCGTGGCCCTGGTGCCGCAGTTCGTGAGCCCTGACGCCGCGTGGCCGGTTCCGGTCCAGTCGGGTCTGCTCGGGCTGACCTTCATCCTGCTCGTGGGCGTCATCTACAGCTGTGTGGCACTCCTGGCGCGGAAACTGCTGCAGGCCAGGCCGGGCGCAGCGCGCCAAGTGACGCTGGCCAGCGGGATCATCATGCTGGCCCTGGGCGCCTTGCTGCTCGCCGAGCAGATCGTGCCCGCCCTCAGCGCAGCCATGACGCACGAGTGAGGGCGGGAATCCGCCCTGGGGCTACTTGCGCTGCATGTACCACTCGGTGAAGGACGACGCGCGGCCGTCCGCGGTCAGTTGGATGACCCACAAGTTGTCATAGCTCCGGCTGTTGCCGCGATACGTCGTCAGGCCCTGCACAAACGCCCGGCCGCCGTCGACCCCCAGCAGCTTCCATTCAAACATCCAGTCATCCGGCTCATCACGCCCGGCAAGCCAGTGCTCCACGATATCGTCCCGGCCCTGCCATGGTTCGGCTTCCTGGGGGCTGGTCGCATAAATGGCGTCCTCGGTAAACAGCGCCCGGATGTCCTCCGGATCGTTCGTCGTCCACGCTGTGATGTAGTGCTGCATCCAGCGCTCCACCGCATCTCTCATGCCTCGTTTGTACTCCCCGCCCCAGGGGCCCGCAAGAGTAGTGGATACGTGGATTTGGCCGCGATCGGGCGTGGAAGCCCGTCAGTCGTCGTCAGCGCGCCCGTACTCGCGGTCCCAGAGTTCGTGCATTTCGGCGTCTTTGCGGATGGCTTTCACGGCCTCCAGCTGTGCCGGTTTGTGTCGCTGCCAGTCCCGGCCGCCGAGGGTCTTGCGGCCCGCCTCGAGGAGGAGCAGGGCGGTGTCCGTCAGCGCGTCGCTGCGGAGGGTGAAGTCAGTCTTCCTGCGCCGCAGGACTTCCTGCAGGGCCGAACGGGAAGCGGTGTAGGCGCCGAGCCTGCGCAGCGACCGGGCACGCACCAGCAGCAGCGCCGCGGACAGATCGTCCGCGTTCAGCAGGCCCTCGGTCTCTGCCACCACGTCGACGTCGCGTCCCAGCTCGGCCTCCAGCGAACAGCGCGCCAGGGCGAGCGGCAACGACGGCGGCAGGCCGGCCAGCGCCGCCAGCGCCGCCTCCGTCTGGCCGGTCTCGCGCAGGGAATGGGACAGCGCCAGGAACACGGCCTCCTCGGAGAAGAGCACCGGAACCTCAATCCGCTCGGCCACCTCCACCCTGGTGACCACGCCGGCCAGGTATTCGCCGGCGTAGCGGTTGGCGTCCTCCTCGTTCCGCAGTCTCAGGCCGTGCTGCAGGAGTTCGGACGCGCGCAGGTGCCCGCCGTGGGCGTACGCCAGCAGCCCGGCCATGAGGTAGCACACCCCCGCCCAGCCGGGGTAGGAGCGGGCCAGGGTTATCAGGCGGTCAGGATCGGTGCTTCCGAAGACGGCGGAGTGCACGGCTTTCATCCTCTTGGCGGAGGTCCGGCCCCCTACCCTGCCCAGCCGGGGCACCCCGCCTTCGGCGGCCAGCGTCCCGGGTGCCCGGCCCGCCATGAGTCCGGCCACCGCGCCGCCCACGGTGCCGGCCAGGCCGCGGACGGGTGTCCGGACCACTACCTTGCGGAAGGGCGTCAGGTCGCGGGTGTCCGTGTACGGCCTGCGCTGGCCGTCGGGACTTTCGCCGTCAGCAAGCTGGCCAGCGGGAATGCGGCCGTCAGGAATTTGGGGGGCGGATTCGCCAAGTCCGGCGCTCATTCCCCCATGGTAGTAGGCTCCGGCAGGCCGCTGCTAGGCCGCCGAGGCCACCCAGAGGCCGATCACCCAGGTGCTCGCGGCGAGGCACGCGAGGCCGAATTCCACGATCATGCCCAGGCCCGTGGCCTTCAGCGCGGCCCAGCTCGAGGCCAATGCGGTGCCGAACACGCGGGTGCGCTGCAGCTCGCTGAGCAGGAGCCCGGCGGCGAAGCCCACAAAGAGCCCCACCACGGGGATGACGAACATGCCGGCCACGCCCAGCACGAGGCCCACCACCACGGAACGGCTCGGGATGCTGTGCTGCTTGAGCTTCCGGCCGGTCAGGACGGTGCTCGCGGCCAGGCCGGCCAGAACGAAAAGCATCCCGATCCCGAAGACCACCCAACCGGTGGTCCCGGCGCCGCCCCACAATGCCCAGGCAAGCAGGCTCGCCCCGATCAGGATGCTGCCGGGCAGAACGGGAATGATCGTCCCGGCAACGCCCACCACGATGGCGAGGCCGCAGAGCACTGTCACGACAATCTCGGGGTTCATGGCCCCAGTCTATGGCCGGGCCCGGGGCTGCCGTTGACGGCCCCGGGCCCGGAATGCCGGCGCCTAACTTCCGGACGGCTCCAGGAACGACAGCGGCGGCGCTCCCCCTCAGGGAAGCGCCGCCGTCGTCGTCCGGTGTCGGATGTTTTCTGACGCGGTCCGGCTACTCGGCGGCCACCGCCGCGGCGACTGCGGCGGAGACGGCCGGGGCCACGCGCGGATCCAGCGGGCTGGGCACGATGTAGTCCGCGGAAAGGTCGTCCTCGGCCAGTTCCGCGATGGCCCGGGCCGCGGCGAGCTTCATGGCCGGCGTGATCCGGCGGGCGCCGGCGTCGAGGGCGCCGCGGAAGATGCCGGGGAAGGCCAGGACATTGTTGATCTGGTTCGGGAAGTCGCTGCGTCCGGTGGCGACGACGGCCGCGTACTTGCTCGCGACCTCCGGCAGGACTTCCGGGTCCGGGTTCGACAGGGCGAACACGATCGAGCTGTGGTTCATCAGCTTGAGGTGCTCCTCGTCCAGCTTCGAAGAGGAGACCCCGACGAACACGTCGGCGCCGAGCAGCGCCTCCCCCGGGCCGCCTGTCACGCCACGCGGGTTGCTGCGGGCGGCGAGCTGGGCCTTCTTGCTGGCCGGATCGGCGGCGATGTCCGCGCGGTCCTTGTTGATGGTGCCGCGGGAGTCCAGGAGGACGACGTCGCCGATTCCGGCCGTCAGCAGGATTTCGGCGACCGCGATCCCGGCGGCCCCGGCGCCGGAGACCACCACACGCAGGCTGTCGAGGGTCCGGCCGGTCACCTTGGCGGCGTTGGTCAGGGCGGCGAGAACGACGACGGCGGTGCCGTGCTGGTCATCGTGCATGACCGGGCAGTCCAGCGCCTCGATGAGTTTCTCCTCGAGTTCGAAGCAGCGGGGCGCGGCGATGTCCTCAAGGTTGACGGCGCCGAAACTGGGGCGCAGCCGGACAAGGGTCTCGATGATTTCGTCGACGTCGGTGGTGTTGAGGACCAGCGGGATGGAGTCGAGTTCGCCGAAGGCCTTGAACAGCGCGGACTTGCCCTCCATCACGGGCAGCGAGGCGCTGGCGCCAATGTTGCCCAGCCCCAGCACGGCCGTGCCGTCGCTGACCACCACCACGAGGCGCTGGGCCCACGTGAGCGTCTTGGCGAGCTCCGGGTTGGCGTGGATGGCGCGGCTGACCTGGGCGACACCAGGCGTGTAGGCGATGGAGAGGTCACGCTTGCTGGCAAGCGGGACGGTGCTGGAAATCGACAGCTTGCCGCCCTCGTGGGATGCGAAGATTTCCTCGTCGCTGAGCACGGCTACTGCCTCAGCCGGGGAGGTGGAATCGGCGGGAATGATCGTTTCAGTGGACACGTCGTTGTCTCCTGGGGCTCACCGTGGGCGCACGGCTCATGGAAGCTCAAGCAAGGATGCTCAAGTTGGTCTGGCAGGGGCGGCGGCGACCAGAGGTGGCGGTCGCCGGTGTTTCCCCGATTTGCCGGCATCAGCCGGCTCCGGTCCAGCAATGGTAAACAGGGCATCGCGCCCGTTACGCCCGCGGGGAGCGTTACCCACCCGTGGTGAAACGTTTCTTCTCCACAATATGTGACCCGGATCACGCGCGGGAGGGCATATTCCGGGCCGCTGGTCTAGACCAGTTACGCGGCCTGCGGGGTCCGCTGCAGGAGGGAACAGGCCTTCTTCAGGTCCTCCTCCGCTTCGAAGAGGGACAGCCGGCGGCAGCGGACGGCCTGGACCAGGCCCGTAACCGTCAGCAGCAGGACCCGGGCCACGGCCGGGTCGCCGCACGCCGCCGTGACTGCCTTCTCGGCCGTCGCATCGATCTCGCGCAGCAGCCGCGTTGTGTCGTTGTCCTTGACGTAGACCGCCCGGTTGAGGGACTGCTCCACGGCGGGCTGCATCAGGCGCATGTGGAAGATCTCCATCACCACTCCCGCGAGGGCCTGGGCCGCGACCTTGCCGGCCGCCGGCGAGCTCCCCGCGAGCAGTTCGCCCAGTTGCTTGCGGTACAGCGCCAGGACCAGCTGGGTGGCCGAGGGGAAGTAGCGGTACAGCGTCCCCAGTGGCACGTCCGCCTTGGCCGCCACCTCGGACAGGACCACGGAGTCCAGGCCCTTGCGGGCAAACCCCGCGGCGACATCTAGGATCCGCACGTAACGGAGCCGCTGCCGGGGCAGAGTGGGTGGAGGGGCCATCGGTGGAAGATCTGAGTGAAAATCAGGCATCAGCAGCGTTCCGGGGGTCGTTTTTCTCGGCAGCCGGGCGCGATCCGCCCACCGCGCTGCCGCGGCAATTGCCGTCCACTATACGCCACGAATCCGGGCGCCCGGCGAGGAGACCGGGGCTCCGAGGCCCCCTGCACGGAACGCGGGCGGCTCAGTCCACGCCCTTGATCTTCACCACGAACACGGCCCCCAGAAGCCCAATCACGGCGGCCGCCACGTACAGCGCCACATAGCCGCCCCAGAAGGCAACAAAGGGGTACGCGATCAGCGGGGCGAGCACTTGCGGCAGCGAGTTGGCAATGTTGATGACGCCAAGATCCCTGCCCCGGTTCAGGGCCGTGGGCAGCACCTGGGTAATGAGGGCAAAATCCACCGCCAGATAGCAGCCGAAGCCGATGCCGAGCACGGACGCGCCGACCAGCGCACCCGGCCAGGTGGGCGCGAACGCAAGAATGAGGGAGGCTGCGGCGATCACGGCGGAAGAGATGATGACCAGCGGCTTCCGGCGGCCCAGGCGGTCGCTCAGCCGGCCGCCGACCACGCTGGTGATGATCACCATGACCGCATACAGGCCCGTGAGGATCAGGACGCCAAACTCGGGCTCGATACCCTGGGTTTCGCGGACGCGGACGGCGTCGTTGAGGAAAAACAGCAGGTAGAGGGTGATCATATGGTTGCCGATGTTCACCAGGAGCCGTGTCAGCCAGGCCCAGGCAAAATCCGGATGGCGGGCCGGGGAAATCCAAAAACCCCGCACAAAGCCGCCCAGACTGAACGGCGGACGGGCCTGCGCAGGCAGCGGAACGTCGTCGTTCTTGAAGTAATAGAGCACGACGCCGGCGAGCAGCGCCACCGCGCAGACAACATACCCCGCGGCGAAGTTTCCGGCGACGGCGGCGGCGATCACCGCCCCTGCCAGGATTCCCGCTGTCTGGCCCATGGCGGCAAGGCCGCCGACGGTGCCGCGCTGGGGTACCGGCACGCGGTCCGGGATGGCCGCCGTGATGGCCGCATAGGCGCCGTTGCAGCCGGCCTGGACGAGGCACCAGAGCAGCGTCATTGCGGCAACGCCCGGGGCGCCGGCCAGCGCGATCAGGGCCGCGGCACCCAGGACGGCACCGAAGAGCACCCACGGCACCCGCCGCCCCCGGCGCGCGGTGGTCCGGTCGCTGAAGGCGCCGAAGAGGGGGTTGGCCACCAGGGACACAGCCGCACCCGCACCCGTCACGAGGGCGAGGATGGCTTCCTTGTCCGGTTCGCTGAAGGCTGCCGCCTGTTGGCCGAGGAGCACCTGGAGCGGGCCGAAGAATGCCGCGTTGATGCCGACGTTGACCAGCACCACCCCTGCCGTCCAGACAGGCCGGACGCGGCGTTCGGGTTCGGCGAGCGCCGGCGCGGTGGTATCGGACATGCTCATGGCTCCCCCTGGAACTGATGATCAGGCATATGTATCAGTGCGCAGCCAGACTACCGGGACTCGGCAGATCTGGGCGCAATGTGCGAGTCTCGGTCATGAAACACGCTGCCAACCCGCTCTGCCACGCCATCTGGTTAACACTCGAGGAGTCACTGTGAACGCTTCCGCCCTGAATACCGCAGACCTTTACGACGAGCGCGGCGGGGAGCTGGAATCCGTCTCGGCGCAGTTCCAGTCCCTGGGCGGGCACACGCATTTCAGCGGGCCGGTCCGGACTATCCGCTGCTTTGAGGACAACGCGCTGGTCAAGTCCGTGCTGGCCGCTCCCGGCCACGGCTCCGTCCTGGTGGTCGACGGCGCCGGTTCCCTTCGCACCGCACTGATGGGGGACATGATCGCGGCGAGCGCCGTCGCGAACGGCTGGGCCGGCGTCGTTATCAACGGTGCCATCCGGGACCGGCTCGCCATCGCGGGGCTGCCGCTCGGGGTCAAGGCACTGGGCAGCAACCCGCGCAAGAGCGCCAAGGACGGCGCCGGGGCAATCGACGTGCCCCTGGAAATCGACGGCGTGGCCATCCGCCCCGGCGTGATGATCTGGTGCGATCCGGACGGGATCCTGGTCGAACGCTAAGGACTTTCTTCTCCCCGAGGTAGTGGCGGGAACAATTCAGCCAGTAACATAGTTACTGAAAGCAACTATCCGCTTAATCCCCCACTTCACCTTGGAGCAGTCATGTCCAAAACCACCTCCGTGCGCGCCGCGGGAGAGGTCCTGACCCACCGTCAGACCATCACCGTCATGGTGGGACTCATGCTCGGCATGTTCCTGTCTTCGCTGGACCAGACGATCGTGTCCACCTCGATCTACACGATCGCCAACGACCTCGACGGCCTCTCCCTGCAGGCCTGGGCCACCACCGCCTACCTCATTACCTCCACGGTGAGCACGCCGCTCTACGGCAAGCTCAGTGACATCTTCGGGCGCCGCCCGCTGTATCTCATCGCCATCGTGATCTTCCTCGCCGGTTCGCTCTACGCCGGCTCGGTCCACTCAATGACCGAGCTCGCCATTGCCCGCGGCATCCAGGGCATGGGCGCCGGCGGCCTCCTGGCCCTCGCCCTGACCATCATCGGCGACATCGTGCCGCTCAAGGACCGGGCCAAGTACCAGGGCTACTTCATGTCGGTCTTCGGCATCTCCTCCGTCCTGGGCCCGGTGATCGGCGGCGCCTTCGCGGGCACCGAAACCATCCTCGGGATCGACGGCTGGCGCTGGGTGTTCCTGATCAACATCCCGATCGGTCTCGCGGCCCTCACGGTGGTGTTCATGTACCTGCACCTCCCCGCCAAGCACGTGAAGCAGAAGATCGACTACTGGGGCGCCGCGGCCATCACGCTGGCCATTGTGCCGCTCCTCCTCGTGGCCGAACAGGGCCGCACCTGGGGCTGGAGCTCCGCGAACTCCTACCTCTGCTACGCACTCGGCGTCGTGGGCATCATCGCGTTCCTGCTGGCCGAACGGCACGCCGCCGACTACGCGCTGATCCCGCTCCGGCTGTTCCAGAACATCACCTTCGGCCTGTCCTCGCTGCTGAACTTCATCATCGGCATCGGCATGTTCGGCGCCATCGCGATGCTGCCCATGTACCTGCAGCTGGTCAAGGGCCTGACCCCCACCGAGGCCGGCCTCATGATGATCACTTTCACCGTGGGCATCCTCACCGGCTCCATCACAGCGGGCCGGACCATCTCGGCCTCGGGCACCTACCGGATCTTCCCGATCCTTGGCACCGCAACGCTGACGGCGGCCGCCGTCGTCATGGGCCTCTCCCTCGGCGTGGACACCCCGCTGTGGGTCCCCGGCGCCATCGCCGTGTTCTTCGGCCTGGGACTGGGCTTCTGCATGCAGCCCCTGACGCTGGCCATGCAGGTCTCCGTGCCCCCGAAGGACATGGGCGTGGGCACTTCCTCCGCCGCGTTCTTCCGTTCCATGGGCGGCGCGGTTGGTACGGCAGTGTTCATCTCGATGCTTTTCAGCCTCGCGGCGGACAAGATCGCCACGGGCATGAAGGACGCCGCGCAGAATGCTGACTACCTCAAGGTGCTCAAGGATCCGGCCGTGGCCGCCGACCCGGCCAACGCCCAGCTCTACGACTTCTTCAAGAACGGCGCCAGCAACGACTCGCTGAACGACACCAGCTGGCTGCACACGGCCAACTCGACGCTCACCCGTCCCATCGTCGAGGGCTTCGCGCAGTCGATCGACGCGGTCATGCTCACGGCCGCCGTGCTCACCGGCATCGCCTTTCTGATCACGTTCGCCCTGCCGAACAAGAAACTCACGGACCCGAAGGCGGTTGCCCGGGAGGGCGCCGTGGCCGCCGCCCACTAGGCGGTCCCGAGGTCTGGAACACGACGACGGCCGGCAGTCTTGTGGACTGCCGGCCGTCGTCGTCTGTCCTCAGCCGCAGCAGCGGCAAAGTGTATGTTTCGTCTCACTTTCCAGTGGTTGTGACAGGGGGCACGCGGGGGCGGGTGTAAGACTGGGTAGTTGCGGCGAAGGCCGTGGACCGCGAACTGCCAAGGGAGCCGTATGACCACCACCCATGACCAGACCGCCGCCAAGATCCCAAAAAGGGTCATTTGGCTGGCCGTAGCGGGCGCCGTCGGCGGCTTCCTCTTCGGCTTTGACTCCTCCGTCGTCAACGGCGCCGTCGACGCGATCAAGGACGAGTTCGCCCTCAGCGAGGCCGTGACCGGCTTCGCCGTCGCCGTGGCCCTCCTCGGCTGCGCGGCAGGGGCCTACCTGGCCGGCAAGATCGCCGACCGCTACGGCCGGATCCCGGCCATGAAGCTGGGCGCGCTGCTGTTCCTGGTCAGCGCCATCGGCACCGGGTTCGCGTTCGGCGTCTGGGACCTGATCTTCTGGCGTCTGGTGGGCGGGCTCGGCATCGGCCTGGCCTCGGTGATCGCGCCGGCCTACATTTCCGAAATTTCCCCCCGCCACGTCCGGGGCCGCCTGGCCTCGCTGCAGCAGCTGGCGATCACCACCGGCATCTTCGCCGCCCTGCTCTCCGACGCCGTGTTCGCGACGTCGGCCGGCGGCGCGGACCAGGCCCTGTGGCTTGGTTTGGAAGCGTGGCGCTGGATGTTCATGGCCGCCGCCGTTCCCGCGGTCGTCTACGGCTGGATCGCCTTCACCCTGCCCGAATCGCCGCGGTTCCTGGTGTTCCAGGGCAAGGACGAGGAGGCCCTCAGGGTCTTCAAGTCGATCGCCCCGGACGAGGACTCGGACCGGCACCTGCGCGACATCAAGAAGGCCATCGACGAGGACAAGCTTGCCGGCCAGAAGGGATCCCTGCGCGGCAAGGCCCTGGGCCTGCAGCCGGTGGTCTGGATCGGCATTATCCTGTCCGTGCTGCAGCAGTTCGTCGGCATCAACGTGATCTTCTACTACTCCACCACGCTGTGGAAGGCCGTGGGTTTCCAGGAAAAGGATTCGCTCACCATCTCCGTGGCCACCGCCGTCACCAACATCCTGGTCACGCTCGTGGCAATCGCCCTGGTGGACCGGATCGGGCGTCGTCCGATCATGCTGGCCGGCTCCATCGGCATGGCCCTCTCGCTGGGCACCATGGCGCTGGCCTTCGGCTCGGCCACCGGGTCCGGCGACGCGATCTCGCTGCCCGGGGCGTGGGGTCCGGCGGCGCTGGTCGCCGCCAACGTGTTCGTCATCAGCTTCGGCGCCTCCTGGGGCCCGCTGGTATGGGTGCTGCTGGGGGAGATCTTCCCGTCCCGGATCCGCGCCCGGGCCCTGGGCCTGGCCGCGGCCGCGCAGTGGATCGCCAACTTCGCCATCACCCTGAGCTTCCCGGTCATGGCCGCGGCCTCCCTGCCGCTGACGTACGCCATGTACGCGCTGTTCGCGGCGGCGTCGTTCTTCTTCGTCATGTTCAAGGTCCCGGAGACCAACGGCATGTCCCTGGAGCAGGCCGAAACCCTGTTCGTGCCCAAGGGATCCGCAAAGGAAGCCGCCAAGGAATCCGCGAAAGAGTCCGCCAGGGCCTGAGCCGGCGCTTCTGTGAGGGCCGCCGCGCCTTCAGCGTTCCGACAAAAGAACGCCCATGCTTGCGAGGAAGCATGGGCGTTCTTTGTCACCTCAGCGGGTTCTGCGCAACACCGGGTGTTGCTACACCACGTGCGGCTCGTGCGCCGCCAGGTAGCGGCGTCCGCCGAAGACGACGGCAATGGCGGCCACCATGGCCAGCGCGCCGGCGAAGAAGGGCACCTGCGGGCCGAAGTGCTCGCCCAGCTGCGCGGCGGCAAACGGTGCCAGGGCGCCGCCCATCCAGCGTACAAAGTTGTAGCCGGCCGAGGCCACCGGCCGCGGCGAGTCGGACACGCCCATGGCCAGCTCCGTGTAGATGGTGTTGTTGATGCCCAGGAGCGCCCCGGAAATGACCACGAGGACGACGACGGCCGGCACCGAGTGCCCGGCGGCCAGGCCCAGTCCCACAAGGTCGAGCATCAGCAGGACGAGCGTGCCGGTGAGGATCCGGACCGCTCCGAAGCGGTTCTGCAGCACGGGGGCGGCAAACACTGAGAAGACCGCGACGGCCACACCCCAGCCGAAGAACACCCCGCCGATCCCGTAGGCGTCCATGCCGAGGATGAAGGGCGTGAAGGCGAGGACGGTGAAGAAGCCGTAGTTGTAGAACAGGCCGCTGGCCGCCGTCGTCCGCAGCCCCTTGTGCCCCAGGGCCAGCAGCGGATCCCGGAGCCGGACTTTCCGTTCGGGCAGCGGCGTCTTGGGCAGCAGGGCAATGAGCGCGATGAACGCGGAGGCCATCAGCACGGCCGTACCGAAGAACGGGGCGCGCCACTGCCAGCCGCCCAGCAGTGCGCCCAGGAGCGGGCCGAGGGAAATGCCCAGGCCGAGTGCGGCCTCGTAAAGGATGATCGCAGTGCCGGCGCCGCCGCTTGCGACGCCGACAATCACGGCCAGCGCCGTGGCCACGAACAGGGCGTTGCCCAGCCCCCAGCCGGCGCGGAAGCCGATGAGCTCGGCCACGCTGCCGGACGTGCCGGACAGGGAGGCGAACACGACGATGACCGCCAGCCCGATCAGCAGCGTCCGCTTCCCGCCGATCCGGGAGGAGACGTAGCCGGTGATCAGCATGGCGACTGCGGTCACCAGGAAATAGCTTGTGAAGAGCAGCGACACCTGGCTCGGCGAGGCGTCCAGGTTCTTGGCGATCGCCGGCAGGATGGGGTCCACCAGCCCGATCCCCATGAAGGCGAACACCGCCGCGAGGGCCGTGGCCCACACCGCCTTGGGCTGTTTGAGCAGTGAGGCCTTCTCGGCCTCGAGGGTTACTTCCGCTGCCGGCAGGGTGTCGGCGGGCTGGCCGTGCATGGGGGCACTCCTAAGTGATTGGAATTGTTGGGTGAAGATCAGGCAAGGAGCGTCGCGTTGATCCTGCCGATGACCGGGAGGGCGGCCGCGAGGGCGGCGCGGTCTTCGCCCGAAAGGGACGAGAGGACGCCGGCCATGACGGTGTTGCGGCGCTCGTTGGCGGATGCGACGGCGGCGAGGCCGGCGTCCGTGAGGGTGACCCGGACGGCGCGGGAATCGTCGGGGTCCGGCTCGCGCCGGGCGAGGCCGGCGCGCTCGAGCTTAATGATCTGCTCGGTGGCACTGGGCACCTTGACGCCCAGGTTCCGGGCGATTTCGCCTACCCGCACGCCGCCCGCGGCGGGCCCGGCGTCCAACAGCATCTTGAGCATGCTGAGCTGGGCGGCGCTGAGTTCGCCGTCGGCGTCCAGGCGGCGGACGAGGTAGATGCTGTGGCGGAGGGCCTCGCGGAAGTCCTCGGCGAGAGCGAGGAGGCCGGGGTCAGCCGGTTCACTGGCGTTCATAGTTAGGTAGCCTAACAGTTAGGCAGCCTAATGGTCAAGGACTCTCGTTGCCCTATCACTCCCGAGTGCTAAAACCGTCGGATAGCAGCCAAAAGTGATAGGGCAACGGGGGTGTGAGGGGCTTAAAAACGCCGACGCCGGAACTCAGGTGAGTTCCGGCGCCGGCCCAGCTAGGGCGTTGATCAGACGACCGCCTTGGCCTCCTCGATGAGGGAGGAGACGGCGGCAAAAAGCGGGTGGTCCGCCGGCAGGCCAGTGATCTTCTCCGTGGCCTCGTCCGGCGTGGACGCGGAGAGGATTTTCGCCAGCTCCACGGCCTCGGCGTCGGCCGGATCATTGAAACGCAGGGCGGCGGCGATGGCCCCGAGCAGCGCCTCGGGGACAATTCCGCGTTCGGCCAGCTCGGCAGCGGGACCGATGAAGCGCTCATGCCGGCTGAGTTTGCGCAGCGGCGCACGGCCCACCCGGGTGACGGTGTCCGGCAGGTGCGGGTTCGAGAAGCGGCCCAGGATTTTTTCCACGTACGCCTCCTGCTCGGCCCGGTTGAAGCCGTGCTTGGCCACCAGCAGCTCCTTGGTTTCGTCCAGGACGGCGCGCACATCGGCCGCGACATCCTGGTCGGCCATGGCCTCGGAAATCTTGCCCAGGCCGGCCTCGAATCCGAAGTAGGCCGCCGCCGCGTGCCCCGTGTTGACGGTGAACAGCTTCCGCTCGATGTACGGTGCGAGATCGTCCACGAACGTCGCGCCCGGGACCACCGGCTCCTTCCCGGCGAACGGGGTACGGTCGATTACCCACTCATAGAACGTCTCCACCGTGACGTCCAGGCCCTGCCCGGCCTCCTGGTTCGGCACAATCCGGTCCACCGCCGTGTTGGCAAACACGGCGGCCGCGTCCAGGGCGCCCGCGGCCGGATCCCACTGGGCAACGACCTCGGACTTCAGGATGTCCGTGGCGTTGATCGCGTTCTCGCACGCCATCACCTGCAGCGGCGCCAGCCCGGCGGCACGGGCGGCAATCCCCTTGGCGATCACGGGCGCCACGAACTTCAGGATGTGCGGCCCCACGGCGGTGGTGACGATGTCCGCCGTCGCGATTTCCGCGACGACGTCGGCTTCCTGGGTGCCGGAGTTCAGCGCCCGGAAGTTGTTGACGGTACGGACGGCGGGGTTCTCTCCGACTTCGTGGACCTCGTAGCTGTCCGCGGCGGCCAGCTCGGTGATGAGGGCGTCCGCGACGTCGGCGAACACCACCTCATACCCTGCGTCGTGCAGCAGCAGGCCCACGAAGCCGCGCCCGATGTTTCCGGCTCCGAAATGAACAGCCTTCACTAGGAGTTGACCTTTCCGAACAGGGCCAGCACTTCGTCAACCGTGGTGGCCGCCTCGAGCTGGGCCACCTGGGCCTTGTTGGTGAAGACCTTGGCGATTGAGGACAGGATGTGCAGGTGTTCGTTGTTGACGCCGGCCACACCGACGACGAACTTCACTTCCTTGCCGTTCCAGTCGATGCCGTTCGGGTAGCGGATAACGGAAACGGCCGACTTCATGATGTGGTCCTTCGCGGCGTTGGTGCCGTGCGGGATGGCCAGGAAACTGCCCATGTACGTGGAGACGGATTCCTCGCGTTCGTGCATGGCGTCCACGTAGCCGGAGTCGACGGCGCCGCGGTCCAGCAGAAGCTGCCCGGCCTCGTCGATCGCGGCGTCCCGCGTGGTCGCGTGGCCATTGAGGACGACGCTTTCGGCCACCAGGATGCCGGCGGGACCCTGCTCGGCTTCTGCCTCGGCGGCCGTGGGGGCGGTGCCGGCGGCGGCCGCGGCAGGGGTCGTTTCCGTGGTGCCGGCTTCCGTGTTGCTGGCCTCGACCAGTTCCACGATCTCGTCGTACCGCGGGCTGTTCATGAAGTTGTCCACAGAGACATGCACGGCGCTGGCGGTCGCGGGCTTGGCCCGTTCGGTCAGGTCCTGGTGGGTGATGACGACGTCGTACGTGTCGGTGAGGTTGGCGATCGCGGAGTTGGTGACCTTGACGTCCAGGAATCCGGCGGCCTTGATCTTGTTGCGGAGCACCGAGGCGCCCATCGCGCTGGAGCCCATGCCGGCGTCGCAGGCAAAGACGATGTTCTTGATCGGGGTGGCGAGGACGGCGACGCCGCTGGCACCCACGCCCTCACCGATCAGGGCTGCGGACACCGAGCTCTTCTTGCCCTTCAGGGCCTCCATCCGGTGGGTGGCCTGATCGAGGTCGTCTTCGGCGGGCGCCTTGCTGGCTTTCAGGACCACCGAGGCGATCAGGAAGGACACCGTGGTGGCAAAGAGGACGGAGAGCGTCACGCCGACGTAGCTGTCGCGCGCCGTTGAGGCGTAGACCGCGATGATGCTGCCGGGGGCTGCCGGGGACCGGAGTCCGGCGCCGGTGACCACGAGCGTGAAGATGCCGGTCATGCCGCCGCCGATTGCGGCGAAGATCGTCATCGGCTTCATCAGGACGTACGGGAAGTAGATCTCATGGATACCGCCGACGAACTGGATCACGGCTGCGCCCGGCGCGGACGCCTTGGCCAGACCCTTGCCGAAGAATGAAAAGGCGAGCAGGATGCCGAAGCCCGGACCGGGGTTGGCTTCGAGCAGGAACAGGATGGACTTGCCCTGCTCGAGCGCCTGCTGCGTGCCCAGCGGGGTGAGGATGCCGTGGTTAACGGCGTTGTTGAGGAACAGGACCTTTGCGGGCTCGATGAAGATACTGGTGAAGGGCAGCAGGCCGTTGGTGACCAGGAATTCGACCACGGCGCTGGCGCCATTGCTGAAGGCCTTCACGATCGGGCCGACCACCAGCATGCCCACGACCGCCATGGCAGCGGCAACGATACCTGCCGAGAAGTTGTCGATCAGCATTTCGAAGCCGGGCTTGACGCGGCCTTCCCAGATCTTGTCCAGCTTCATCATGATCCAGGCAGTGAGCGGGCCAAGGATCATGGCGCCGATGAACATGGGGATGTCGGTACCGACGATGACGCCCATGGTGGCCACCGCGCCCACCACGCCGCCGCGCACGCCGTAGACCATCCGGCCGCCGGTGTAGCCGATCAGCAGCGGGAGCATGTACGTGATCATGGGCCCGACAAGCTTGCCGAGCTCCGCGTTGGGGAAGAAGCCGGCCGGGATGAAGAGCGCCGTGATGAAGCCCCAGGCGATGAAGGCGCCGATGTTGGGCATGATCATTCCGGACAGGAACGTCCCGAATTTCTGGACGTGTACGCGCATGCTGGTGCGTGGTTTCGCGACTGTCTCTGTTGCCATGTGAGTTCCTAACCGTCGTTCCCGCTGCATTGCAGGATGGTCCGATAATTTCGCCGAGCTAGCTGGTGGAGCTGTTGGAGATCCGGTGGAGCCATTCGAGGAAGAGCTTGAGTTCCGAGCTGGAGAGCTGGTCCGAGTGGGACGCCTGGAGTGCTGCATTCAATGCGATGGCCGCCACAACCACTGAGGACTTTCCGCTGTCCACAGAACCGTTGTCCCGGGCCTGCTCGGTGGAAACCGCAAAGATCATGGCGTCGCGGGTCATGGCGGAGAGCTCGAGGTTCCGCTCCGGCACCTTTTCCGCGATCAGCATGAGGGTCATGCCCACATTGGCCGCCAGGATGGACCTGGCCGCCTCCTTGGGCGGGACGTTGAGCTGGCCGGAGACAGCCGCCTTGTTCAGCATTTCCTCCATGAGGGCCTCGGCATCGGCGACGATGGCCGGGCGGCTCTCAGGGCGGATATTGCCGAACATGACGAGGTACAGTTCCGGCTGTTTCAGCCCGAACTGGACATGGTTGTCCCACATCCTCCGGATGTCCTCCAGAGGTTGGCCAGAGGGCGCGAAGTCACGTTCGCCCGCGACATATTCGTCGAAACCTGCTGCGACGACGGCGTCGAACAGCCCTTCCTTGTCACCAAAGTGGTGGTAGAGGGTCGGTGCCGTGACACCGGCCAGCTGCGTGATCTGGCGGGTCGAGACTGCGGATCCGCCGGAGTTGGCCAGCAGCTCGGCGGCCGCACGCAGCAGCCGGGCCTTGGGTGGTAGCTGGCCATCGATACTCATAACCGCTACCCTAGCACCTATAGCAACGCTATATGAACTGCATCACATACAATTTTTCCAGGTGCCGTGACCCGCCCGCTGCCGCAGCCGTCAGCCGCAGGCGCAGATGATCAGCAGGGTCGCTGCGGCACCTGGTTTACCGGCTTAGTGGCCACTGGCCTACGACAGAAAATGAGGACCTTCAGTGCAGAACTTCCCAGGAGTAGGCGTTAGCCCCGGCCGCATCATCGGTACCGTCCGGCAGATGCCCAAACCGATCAGCGAACCGCCTGCCGGAGAGCAGCTTCCCGCCGGCGTCACGGCGGAGGACGCGACGGCGGCGCTGAAGGCCGCGGCGAAATCCGTCCACGACGAACTGAAGGCCCGGTCCGAGACCGTCTCGGGCGACGGCAAGGCCGTCCTCGAGGCCACGGCCCTCATGGCCACTGACACCATGCTGCTCAAATCCGCCGCCAAACTGATCGGCCGCGGCACCTCCGGGCAGCGTGCAATCTGGGAAGCCGGCGCCTCGGTCTCGGAGATGCTGCACAACCTGGGCGGCTACATGGCCGAGCGCGCCACGGACGTCCTGGATGTCCGCTCCCGGATCGTGGCGGAACTGCGCGGAGTCCCCGCGCCGGGCATTCCCGTGTCCCCCACCCCGTTCATCCTCATCGCCGAGGACCTGGCCCCGGCCGATACCGCCACTCTGGATCCGGAAAAGGTCCTGGCGCTGGTCACCGCCGGTGGCGGCCCGCAGTCCCACACCGCGATCATCGCCCGCTCGCTGGGCCTGCCGGCCGTGGTCGCCGCCGTCGGGGTCGACGAGCTCGCCGACGGCACCGAGGTGTACGTGGACGGCGCAGCCGGCCTCATCACCGCGAACCCGGACGAGTCCCAGCGCGCGGCCGCAGCCCACTGGGCCGCCACGGCGTCGCTGCTTGCCGCTTTCGACGGGACCGGCGCGACGGCGGACGGCCACCTCGTGCCGCTCCTGGCCAACGTCGGCGGCGCCAAGGACGCCGTGGCCGCGGCCGGCCTGAACGCCCAGGGCGTGGGACTGTTCCGGACCGAGTTCTGCTTCCTGGAGCGGGACACCGAACCGACCGTGGAGGAACAGGCCGCCGCCTACCAGGGCGTCTTCGACGCCTTCCCGGGCAAGAAAGTGGTGCTCCGCACGCTGGATGCCGGAGCGGACAAGCCGCTGCCGTTCCTGACCGACGCCACCGAGCCCAACCCGGCCCTGGGCGTCCGCGGCTACCGGACCGATTTCACCACGCCGGGGGTCCTTGAGCGCCAGCTGCAGGCCATTGCCCTGGCGGAAAAGGCATCCGAGGCCGATGTCTGGGTGATGGCCCCGATGATTTCCACCGCTGAGGAGGCGGCCCGCTTTGCCTCGCTGTGCACCGCGGCAGGGATCAAGACGCCCGGCGTCATGGTGGAGGTCCCGTCGGCGGCGCTGACGGCCGAGGCCATCCTCCGTGAGGTCGGCTTCGCCAGCCTGGGCACCAATGACCTCACCCAGTACGCCATGGCGGCCGACCGCCAGCTCGGCCCGCTGGCCGCCCTGAACACCCCCTGGCAGCCGGCCGTACTGCGGCTCGTGGGCCTGACCGTGGAAGGTTCCGCGGCCGAGGGCCACAACAAACCGGTGGGCGTGTGCGGCGAGGCCGCGGCGGACCCTGCCCTCGCCGTCGTCCTCACGGGGCTGGGCGTCACCACGCTGTCCATGACGGCGCGTTCCATCGCGGCCGTCGCCGCCGTGCTGAAGACCGTCACCCTGGCTGAAGCTCGGGAGCTTGCCAAGCTGGCCTTGTCCGCGCCGAGCGCTACCGAGGCCCGGGCCTGGGTGCGGGCAAAACTGCCGGTCCTGGAGGACCTTGGGCTGTAGCTGCTGCCGCTAGGATGCACTCATGGCACTGATAGCCCCCCGGGTGACGGCCGGCCTCCCGGCCGAGGATGCGCAGAACCTCAGGTACGCCCTCGACGGCAGCCACGACATTACGGTGTTCGTGGACGGCACCGTCCACCGGCTGCCGCCCGCGGCGCGGGACGCCGTCGTCGATCTGCTGGGCCGCTTCAGCCGCGGCGAGGCCGTGACGGTCAGCAGCGTCGAGGAAATGCTGACGACGTCCCGGGCCGCGGAGCTTGCGGGGATCTCGCACACGTATCTGCGGAACATGACCGACCGCGGCGAGATCCCGGTGGAATACCGCGGAACGCACCGCCGGATCCGGTTGGCCGACATCATGGCGTGGCTCGAAACGCAGAAGAAGAACGGTGCGGGCGCCGGGACGCCGGCCGGCCAGGATGACGAGGCTGCCAGTGCTTCATGAAGCAGTGATAAGGATCAAGCAACGATCCCGGTCCGGCGCGGAAGCACTGATATCCCGCGGGTTAAGCTTGGAATGTGGGTAAATTCAGAGGGTGGCACATCGTGGCAGGGATCGCCGCCATGCTGCTCGCTGGCATCTTCGGAACCGCCATGGGCCTGAACAACACCGCCACGTATCTGGCAAGCGGCGTCGCTTTCGTAGCGGTGTCGCTCTGGGTGGACAGCCGGATTTCCCGCCGCCGCAGTGCCGCCGGCATCGCCCGCCCCGGCCAGGACCTTGGCCAGGACGCTGGCCACGACGCGAAGCCGGCCCTCGACGCCGACCCCTCCAAGCGCGAGGGCTAAGCGCGCCGCTAGATTCTGGGCCGGCCAGCCCAGCGCCGCGCCTTGAGCCCGGCATGCAATTCCAGCCGCACCATTCCCTTCAACGGGTCCACGCCCAGCAGCTGGCGGATCCGGCCGAGCCGGTTGTAGATGCTGCTCCGGTGCAGGTGCAGTTTGGCCGCGACTTCCTGGACCGAGCCGTCGTTGTCGTAGAACAGCTCCAGCACGGGCAGCAGCTCGTGGTTGCGGTCATGGTCCTCGAGGAGGCGGAAATACACGGAACCCGCGTCTGCCCAGGCTCCCGCGCCGCCGCCGGCCGAGGCCAGGAGCTGGTAGACGCCGGTGGCCCGGCAGTCGACGAGCTCGCCCAACTGGGGATCCACCGCCGCGGCCTGGGCCGCCTGCCGTGACTGCCGGTAGGCCTCGGCCAGTTCCCGAGGCTTGGCGAATCCCTCGGACGTGCCCAGGATGATCCGCCGGACCGTGCGCCCGGAGCGTTTGGCGAGTTCGAGTTGGTAGTGGACCAGCACCTGGGCGTGGTCGGCGCGTCCCGTGGATTCCTTGAAGAGCACCACCGCGTGGGTCTCCGTGCCGGCGCTGAACAGTGCGGCATCCACCCCGATGGTCGCCTGCAGCGCCGCGGAGCGGTGAATGAGCGTGTCGGCGATGGGATCCGAGCCACCGGCCCAGCCATCCGCGTCCAGGACGGTCACCAGCTGCCAGGGTCCCTTGCCCTGGACCTCTTTCCAGCCCGCGACGGCCGCCGCCGCGTTGGCCTCGCCGGCGCACGCGGCCAGGAACTCCTGTTCGCGCCGGCGCCGGAACTCGGACTCGGCCGTATTGGAATCCAGCAGCAGGGTGGACAGTTGTTCCAGCTCCGGGGCCACGTCCGGCAGCTGGGCGAGGACGGTCGCGGCGCTGGGTTCCTCAGCGTCGAGCTGGACCCACAGGTACCCCACCCGGAAGCCCCGCACCAGCAGCGGCACGCACACGCGCCCGAGCATGCCGAGGTCCGCGTTGGCCGGCACGACGACCGGCCGGACCGCCGTCGCGATCCCGTGGGAGAGCTGCCACGCGATGACGTCCACGGGGACACGCTTACTGAGCAGGAAGTTCACCCGGACGCGGTCCGCATGGGATTGGTTGGAACTGTAGGCGAGGAGCAGACCGTCGAGGTCCTCGAGGGAGAGGCCGCGGCCCAGCCGCTGCGCCACCTGCTCCACGAGCTGCTCCACGTCCTGCTGCTGCATCCTGCCAGACTACTGCCCCCGCCCGCCGCACTGCGAATGCAGCCGGGACGGACACCAGCCGACACCTGACGCCCGCTCCATCGACAAATGTCTATCCCCGGTTTTGAAAAACCCCGGAATGACGCGGCGGGCGCCCAATGCCCGGCGGCGGCACCTGTCGCGTGCCTCACAGCGGGATTTATTCTGGAAGTACGAATCCCCCACTCATCCAGGCCCACGAGGCCCCACCTACTGGAGCTAACAAATGATCATCGGCGTACCCAAAGAGATCAAGAACAACGAGTTCCGCGTCGCCATCACGGCGGCCGGCGTCCATGAATTCCGGACCCACGGCCACGAGGTCCTCGTCGAGCGCGGCGCGGGGCTGGGCTCCGGCATCACGGATGAGGAATACGCGATCGCCGGTGCCGAGATCGTCGCCGAAACCGACGACGTCTGGGGCCGCGCCGACATGGTGCTGAAGGTCAAGGAACCGGTCAAGGCCGAATACCACCGCTTCCGCAAGGGCCTGATCCTCTTCACCTACCTGCACCTGGCCGCCGAACCGGAACTGACCCAGGCCCTGATCAACTCCGGCGTCACCGCCATCGCCTACGAGACCGTCCAGGAGGGCAGGTCCCTGCCGCTGCTGGCCCCGATGTCCGAGGTTGCCGGCCGGCTGTCCGTGCAGGTCGGCGCCACGTCCCTGATGGCGCCGGCTGGCGGCAAGGGCGTGCTGCTCGGCGGCGTCCCGGGCGTCCGTCCGGCCAAGGTCGTTGTCCTCGGCGCCGGTGTTGCCGGCACCAACGCTGCCGCCATGGCCCTGGGCCTGGGTGCCGACGTCACCATCCTGGACATCAACATCAACCGCCTGCGCGAACTGGACGCCCAGTACCAAGGCCGCCTGAAGACTGTCGCGTCCAACAAGTACGAGATCGAGAAGTCCGTGGTCGACGCCGACCTCGTGATCGGTTCGGTCCTGATCCCCGGCGCCAAGGCACCGAAGCTCGTCACCAACGAGCTCGTGTCCCGGATGAAGCCCGGCTCCGTGCTGGTCGACATCGCCGTGGACCAGGGCGGCTGCTTCGAGGACACGCACCCCACCACGCACCAGGAACCGACGTACAAGGTCCACAACACGATCTTCTACTGCGTCGCCAACATGCCCGGCGCCGTCCCGAACACCTCCACGTACGCGCTGACCAACGTCACCCTGCGCTACGCCGTCTCGCTGGCGAACCTGGGTGTCAAGGCTGCGTTTGAGCGCGACGCCGCCCTGGCCGCCGGCCTGAACATCGCCGGCGGCAAGGTTGCGCACCGCTCGGTCTCCGAGGCGCACAACCTGCCCCTCGTCGCCGACTGGCACGAGCTGGTCTCCGCGTAGCCAACACATCTCCGCGTAGCCAGCACTTCATCGGCTGCTCCTCCCCACCGGCCCCCTCGCCTCGCAAGCTCGGCCAGGGAACCCTGCCGGTGTGGGCCCAAACCGCCCTTTTTTGGACACCCAGAAGGGCGTTTTCGGAGCAGCCGATGGCTGTTTAAGCCCGCACCGTGCCGAGAACCTAGGCCAGGGACCGGGCCTGCTCGATCAGCTGCAACACCTGGAGCGGGCCCGCGGGGTCGACGGGGACGGGCAGCGACGAGCTTGCGCCGCCGTCGGCGATCTTGGCGGCCAGGATCCGGTAAAACTCGGGGTAGGCGCCGCGCTCGGTGGGCAGCCGGTCCAGGTGCCCGTCGCGCCCCAGCAGCCCGGCCCAGTCCGGATCTTCCACGCCGTAGTCGGCATCCAGCGGGCTTCCCCCGGCCAGGATGTACGGCTCCTGCGGGTCCACGCCGTGCTTGGTGAAACCGCCCTCGCTGCCCAGGATGCGGTAGCGCGGGCCCTGCTGGGCGCACAGCATGTTCATCCACAGGTGGCTGGTCACCCCGGAGCTGTGCCGCAGGACCAGGAAGACGTCGTCGTCCGCCTTGGCTCCGGGCCGCCGGGCCGCCAGTTCCGCGTGAATGAGCGTGGCCGGCCCAAAAAGCTGCACGGCCTGGTCCAGCAGGTGGGTGCCGAGGTCAAACAGCACCCCGCCGCCGTCGTCCGCCGTTGCGACCGCCTTCCATGCTTTGGGGACGTCGGGCGACCATCGCTCGAAGCGGGACTCAAAGCGGCTCACGGTGCCGAAGGCTCCGGTGTCCATGAGGGCTTTAACGGTGAGGAAGTCGCCGTCCCAGCGCCGGTTCTGGAACACCGTGAGCACCCGGCCCAGCCGCCCGGCCAGGTCGATGAGCTCCTGCCCCTCGGCGCTGCTGACAGCGAAGGGCTTGTCGACGACGACGTCGAGGCCGGCTTCCAGCGCCGCTTTCGCGAGTGGGTAGTGGGTGGCGGGCGGCGTGCCGAGCACCAGCAGGTCCAGTTCGCCGGCGAGCTCCAGGATATCGGCCGGGGTGTCGACGATCCTGGCCGCCGGATAGCTGTGTGCGGCGGCAGATCTCCTGGCGGCGTCGGAGGTGGCAATGGCATCGAGCGAATAGGCCGGGTTTGCGGCGATGAACGGGGCGTGGAAGACGCTGCCCGAAAGGCCGAAACCGGCGACGGCGGTGCGGATGGGCCGGGTTGAATCGTTGCTCATGGTGCCAAGGCTACCGGCTGGGCATGCACCGGGGCGCCTGTCCGGCAGGGCTTAATCGAACGAGGCCGGCGCCGCCCGGAAGCTTCCAGGGGCACCGGCCTCGGCCGTGCTGCTTGTTAGTGCGTGGTGCTTGCCGGGACTAGCTCTTCTGCCAGCCGACGACGCTCCAGTCCGGGGTCTGGAACAGGGCCGCACCGTAGTTGGCCAGGCCCGTGCGGGCGAAGTAGATCTGCGGGCCGTTCATGATCACGCCCATGGAGAAGTACTTCTCCATGTGCTTCTTCTCGACGTCCATGGCGGCCTTGTTGCGCTGGGCGTCATCCTGGATGGAGGCAAGGTCCTTGATGGCCTTGTCCAGTTCGGCGTCGCCGAGTTCGTTCTCGTTGGTCTTGGAATCGTAGAACTGCTTCACGGCGGAGGTGGCGTCGGCGCCTACCGTGTAGCCGCTGATGGTGAGCTGGAAGTCGCGGCTGCCAACCACCTTGCCGAAGTCGGCGTCACCGCGCTGGTCGATGCCAACGTCCATGCCGGCCGCCTGAAGCTGCTTCTGCAGCGTCTGAACGGTGGCGAGGCCGGTGGGGTCGTCACCGAAGTTGGTGATCTTGAACGACGCCGGGACGCCGTCCTTTTCCATGATGCCCTTGGCGTTGGCCTTGTAGCCGGCCTCGGTCAGGACCTTCTTGGCCGCGTCGGCGCCGGTTTCCTTGACCGGGTAGTTGTCCTGGTAGTACTTCGAGAACGGCATCAGCATCATGGAGCCCGAGCTGTTCTCTTCCCAGTTCAGTCCGCCAAAGCGGACGGCGCGGATGGCGGGGCGGTCCACGGCGGTGAAGATTGCCTTGCGGACTGCGACGTCGGTGAGCGGGGCCTTGAGGGCGTTGAGGTTCAGGCCGCCGGCGAAGAGGCGCTGGCCGCGGCGGACCTCGGAGTTCTTGGAGCCTTCAAGCTGCTTGTACTTCGTCAGCGTGCGGCCGTCGGCCATGTCGATTTCGCCGTTCTTGAAGGCGGCGATCTCGGCGCTGGCCTCCAGCTGGCGGAAGATCACCTTGTCCAGGACCGGCTTCTCGCCCCACCACTTGTCATTCGGCACGAGGGAGACAGTCTTCGCGGCGGAGTCAAACTTGTCGACCTTGAACGGGCCTGCCATCCACTCGGGGTGCAGTTCGCCCGTGAAGCCGGTGTTGAAGATTTCGGGAGTGTTCACGGTCTGCGGGATGAAGCCGCCGAACATGTCACTGAGCGGGTACACCGGCTGTGTGGTGGTGACAACGACTTCCTTGTCGCTGCTTCCCGCCTTGACGGAGTCGATGAACTCGTAGGCCCCGGAGCTGACGATGTCGATGTCCTTGTTCTGGCCATTGAGCATCTTCCACGTGTTCTCGAACGTGGCGGCGTTGATCGGGGTGCCGTCGTTGTAGGCGGCCTTCGGGTTGATCTTGATGGTGATGGTCTGCTTGCCGTCTTTGACCTCGCTCTTGAAGTCTTCGCAGAAGTTCTTGTTGAGGTTGGCGGTGCCGTCGAAGTCCAGCTTCCAGCAGCCCACGTAGCCGGCCTCGTCGATCGGGTAGTGCAGTTCGGTGTTGTCCGCCGAGTTGCCCGCGTTGGAGAAGCCGTTGAAGTCCGGTCCGATGTTGCCCAGCGGCAGCGTCACGGTACCGCCCTGCTGCAGGTCGGCGGCCTTCTTGGCGTTGACGCTGACCAGCTTGCTCAGGTCGCCGGAGGCATCCTGTGCCTTGGCGCTCTGGGCGGTGGTTGAGGCGCCACCGCTGCCGCAAGCGGTCAGCGCGAGGGCAGCCACGACGGCGGTGAGGCCGCCGATCCTGGTCCGATTTTTCATGTGATCCCCTTCATTTTTTTCATGCGAGTGTGATGCGTGGGTTCTCGGGTGGTGTGCTGGTCCGGTGATTCAGTGGTTTTCGTGGACAACCAGCATGTCCGCGTCCAGTTCGCCGTCCGGGTAGAAGCAGGCGAACTGCTGGTCGGTGGCGGACGCTTCGAGGGCCGGCTCCAGGGTCAGGCACTTCTCCTGCCTGGCCGGCGGCAGGGCCGCGAACACGGGACAGCGGGTGGCGAAGTTGCAGCCTGCCGGCGCTTCCAGCGGCGAGGGCAGGTCGCCCTGGAGGATGATCCGCTCGCGGGTGCGCTCCAGCTCCGGATCCGGTACCGGGATCGCGGAGAGCAGGGCACGGGTATAGGGGTGGCGGGGGTTGTCGAAGACGGCGTCGACGTCGCCGATCTCCACGATCTTGCCCAGGTACATGACGGCAACGCGGTTGGAGATGTGCCGGACCACGGAGAGGTCATGGGCCACCATGAGGTAGCTGAGGCCGAGTTCGGCACGGAGCTTGTCCAGGAGGTTGATGACGCCGGCCTGCACCGATACGTCGAGGGCGGAGACGGGCTCATCCAGGACCACCAGCCGGGGGTTCACCGCGAGGGCGCGGGCAATGCCGATGCGCTGGCGCTGGCCGCCGGAGAACTGGTTGGGGAACCGGTTGACGTGGTCCGCCTGCAGGCCCACCAGCTCCATGAGCTCCATGATCCGCTTCCGGATGGCAGCCTTGGGCATGCCCAGGTTTTCCATCGGCTCGGCCAGGACCTCGTAGACGGTGAAGCGCGGATCCAGTGCCCCGGTGGGATCCTGGAACACCATCTGCAGTTCCTTGCGCATGGCGCTCTTGGCCCGGGCGTCCGCGGCCTGCTTGTTGCTCAGCCCGCCGATCACCACCTCGCCGTCCTGGTCCTTGTGGAACTCCATGATTTCCAGCAGGGTGGTGGTCTTTCCGCAGCCCGACTCCCCCACGATCGAGAAGCACTCGCCCTCACGGATATCGAAGCTCAGCCCGTCCACGGCCTTCACCGTGCCGATCCTGCGCTTGATCAGGGCGCCCTTCATCAGCGGAAAGTGCTTCCTGACGTCGCGGAGTTCCAGGACAGTCTTGCGTTCGTGCCGGGGAAGGCTGTCAAAGCGGGATACCGGCACGGCCGGGACGGCGAAAACAGTGTGGACATCGACGTCGGCGAGGGCCTCGCTCTTGATGCACGCGGCGCTGTGCCCGGTGCCGGGCGCCACCGCCCGAAGGTCAGGTTCGCCGTCGAGGCAGGCCTCGCTGGCCAGCGGGCACCGCGGCGCGAACGAACAGCCGGTGGGCGGCTGGGTGAGGTTCGGGGGGATGCCGTCGATCGGCACCAGCGACGATTTTTCCGCGACGTCCACGCGCGGGACCGCACCGAGCAGGCCCATCGTGTAGGGCATCCGCGGGCTGTAGTAGATGTCATCGACGCTGCCGGTCTCCACCGGCCTGCCCGCGTACATCACCATGATGTCGTCCGCCATGCCGGCGACCACGCCGAGGTCGTGCGTGATCATGACGACCGCGGCGCCGGTCTCCTCCTGGGCGGCGTGGAGCACCTCGAGGACCTGCGCCTGGATGGTGACGTCCAGCGCCGTCGTCGGCTCATCGGCGATCAGAACCCGCGGGTTGTTGGCGATCGCGATGGCGATCATGACGCGCTGGCGCATGCCGCCGGAGAACTCGTGCGGGAAGGCCTTGAGCCGGTCCTTCGGGCTGGGGATGCCGACCAACCCCAGGAGTTCGACGGCGCGTGCCTCCTTGGCCTGCTTGCTCATGGTCGGGTTGTGGACGGTCAGGGCCTCGATGATCTGGGTGCCGACGGTGTAGACCGGGGTCAGGGAGGACAGCGGGTCCTGGAACACCATGGCGAGGTCGCTGCCGCGGTGGCGGCACATGGCCTTGTCGCTGAGCCCCAGGAGCTCCTTGCCCTGCAGCCGGACCGAACCGGTGATTTCCGCCGTCGCGGGCAGCAGGCCCATGATCGCCATGGACGTGACGGATTTGCCGGAGCCGGACTCGCCCACAATGCCCAGCGTCTTGCCGGGCATCACGTCGAAGTCGACGCCGCGGACCGCGTGCACCACGCCGTTTTCCGTGTTGAAGCGGACGTTGAGGTCCCGGACGGAGAGGACCGCGCTCGTGGGGGCGTGCAGCCCGGCGGCGTGGAGGCGCTCGGCGGTCCCTTGCGCGGTGTCCCGTGCGGTGGTGTTGCTGGTCATTTGCTCTTCTTCTGTGTCTTGCCGGTGGCGCCGCCGGTGGCGTGGCCAGTGGCCTTGCTCCTCTTGGCGCGGCCAACGGAGCTGGAGCTGGGGTCGAACGCGTCGCGGAGGCCGTCGTTCATCATGGCGAGCGAGCCGGTCAGCAGGAACATCACGATCAGGGGCGCCCAGAACATCCACGGAAAGGTGGAAACCTGGGAGGTCGACTGGCCGATCAGGACGCCCAGGCTCACGTCGGGGACCTTGATGCCGATGCCGATGAAGGAGAACGCGACCTCGGCGAGGATGGCGCCGGTGACGCCGCGGGTGACTTCCAGGACCAGCAGGGAGCCGATGTTCGGCACGAGGTGGCGCCAGACGATCCGGCGCGGCGGGATGCCCATGTACTGGGAGGCTTTGACGAAGTCACGCTGCATGAGGGAGAGCGACAGGGACCTGATGAGGCGTGCGGTCCCCATCCAGCTGAAGACCAGCAGCACGATGATGAGCAGCAGCCAGCTCGGGACGGTGTTCTTCAGGCCGTTGGCGCCGCCGCTCGTGGCCACCGCGACAACCAGCAGGGCCGGCATCATGATCAGGGCTTCGAGGATGAACAGCATGACCTTGTCCACCTTGCGGCCGAAGAACGCCATGGTGCAGCCGTAGACGGCGGCGATCAGCACCGAGACGAGGCCGACGACGACGCCGATCAGGATGGAGACCCTGGTGCCCTCGACGGTAAGGGCGTAGAGGTCGATCCCGGCCTGGGAGGTGCCCAGCAGGTGCTCCGCGGAGGGCGGCATGCCGATGTTGAAGGGGTCGATGGTCTCCTTGTCCCAGCTGCCGAAGAAGCCGCCGATGAAGGAGAAGAGGGTCAGGGCCAGGAAGATGGCGAGGCCGGCGACCGCTGTCCGGTTGCGCAGGAAGCGCCGCAGGATGATCCGCGACTTGCCGATCACGACCTCGTCGTCGCCGAACTTTCCTTCGTCCAGGACGGCGGCTGGGTCAATCGTGTTGAGGTTGGTCATGATTACTGCACCCGCACTCTCGGGTCCACGAGCGTGGTGGCGAAGTCGGCGAGGATCGCTCCGACCGCGAAGATGACGGAGCCGTAGGCGAGGGTCGCGGTGGCCGCGTTGACGTCCTGCAGGGCAATTGAGTCGATGGACCAGGACCCGACGCCGTGCCAGGCGAAGATTTTCTCGGCGAAGAAGCCGCCGGCGAAGATGGCCGGGATGGTGAACGCAATGCTCTGCGCCACGGGGATGAAGGACACCCGCAGGGCGTGCCGGCTGATGGCCTGGTTGCGGGTCAGGCCCTTGGCCCGCGCCGTCCTGACGAAGTCGGCGTTGACGTTGTCCAGCAGATACTGGCGCTGGGCGATCTGGTACGCGCCCCAGCCCACAATCGTGATGGCGAACGTGGGCACGGCGTAGTGGGCGAGCATGTCGACGAACTGGGCCCAGCCGTCGCCGTCCAGACCCGGGGTGGAGATGCCGGTGACAAAGAAGACCCGCTCCCCGACCGACTCGTTGATGTTGATGGCGCCCAGCTGCACCAGGAAGTAGGCGATCGGTGCGGGGACGATGTACATGAGGTAGCTGTACGAGGTGATGGCCCGGTCCGAGGCCTTGTACTGGCGGGCCGCGGTGAAGACGCCGAGGGCGACGCCGATCACGAGGGTCAGGATGATCGAGGCCAGGAAGAGCCGGGTTGAGATCCAGACCCGGTCGCCGAACTCGGCGTTGATGAAGGCACCGTTGGGGCTCCGTCCCCAGTCCCAGCGGGTGAGAATGGCGGCGAGCCAGTCGACGTAGCGCTCCCACGGGTTGAGGGTGGGATCGAGCCCCTTGAGCCGGAAGGAATTGACCACCTGCTCGGGCGTGGGCCGCGGAATCCGCTCCTGCTCAAGCAGCGCCGGCTGCAGCGTGCTCACAGCCAGGAGATAGCCGGCACTGGTGGTCAGGAAGATCATGAAGACATACGTGAGCGCACGTTTGGCGAGATATCGAAGCATGGAGCGGCTAGTTCTGGATCGCCGTTGCCTGAGCAGATCCGTGCGTCACGGCTGCGGCCGCACGGGCGGGCCCGCCTGTGCCAGGGACAAGATTATTCACAACGTCGATCCTTCCGTCGTCCCCATCCGGCAGCGGGTTCCGCAGCCGGTTCGGGAGTATGGGCCAGCTGGTTTCCGGCCGCCCGCATGCCTTGCGGCTGAGCCCTTGTGGGCTATGTTGCGGGTCACATTCCAGAGGAAGCTATCACATTAGCCGGGCTCCGCCGGGCTCTCACGGGCCGCGACACGGCGGCTTCGCTACAGATCGTTATGAATAACTCCGTGGAATGGATTTGGACCACGGAACCGGCTGCGCCGCTAGGAGCCGCACACTACGCGCGTGACAAGCTCCCGCCAGGTGTCCGCAAGGCGCTCCGGCGCAATCCCGTGCACGCCGACGGAATGAAGCAGCAGTTCCGGCTCCAGCGACGCCCCGAGGGCCGACGCCATGACCCACGGGTCCGCCGTCACGCCGGCTTCGCGCAGCAGCATCTCGAGATGACGGCGCCAGAGGACGGCCGGCGGGACATCGAACCTGTTGTAGACCGAGGCGTCGGCGGCCCGCGCCAGCTCCCCGAATTCCAGGATCCAGTCAATGCGGGCGGCGCCCACGGCGATCAGCCGCTCCAGGGGCGGCGCGCCGGGACCTACCGGGGGCGGACCAAACATGAACCGGCCCTGGAATTCGGCCTCGGCGTCGCTAAGGAGCGCCATCATCAGCCCGGCACGGCTGCCGAACCGCCGGAAGACCGTCCCTTTTCCAACTCCGGCGCGCTGCGCCAGCCGGTCCATGGTGAGGGCGTCGGCGCTGGATTCCTCAACGATTTCCCGGGCGGCGCAGAGCAGGAGCTCCCTGTTGCGCATCGCGTCGCTGCGCGCTGATTCTGCGGCGGGCGCGACGGGGCGCCCTGCCCCGGACTGGGCACCGGGACGGATCGGAATGAGGCTCACACCGCTGATTCTAGCGCCCCGGAATATAACCGGACCGCAGTCCGTTTAGGATGGGTGAAGGCCCCCAAAGCCTCACGATCCACCAGCCGCCGGAATCACCCCGCGGCGTGATGCACAGGAGTACACATGTCCAAGAAGACCATCCTCACTCTCGTCGGCAGCCTTCGCGCCGGCTCCACCAACCTGCAGCTGGCCGAGGCCATCGCGCTCAACGCCCCGGAACAGGTGGACGTGGTCATTCACGAGAGCCTGGGCAACATCCCCTTCTACAACGAGGACATCGACGTCGAAGGCCAGGTGCCCGCGGCCGCCGCCGCCCTGCGGGCCGCCGCCAACGAGGCCGACACCATCCTGCTGGTCACGCCGGAGCATAACGGCACCGTCCCGGCATCGCTGAAGAACGCCATCGACTGGCTGTCCCGCCCCTTCGGCGCAGGCGCCCTGTCCGGCAAGCCCACCGCGGTTGTCGGAACCGCCTTTGGCCAGTTCGGCGGCGTATGGGCCCAGGACGAGGCCCGCAAGGCCGTCGGCATCGCCGGCGCCCAGGTCCTCGAAAACGTCAAGCTGGCAGTCCCGGGCTCGATGGTCCGCTTCGCCGAGGTTCACCCCAAGGACGACGCCGAAGTTGTCGAGCAGATCAAGGGCGTGTTCGACGCGCTGGCCGAGGCTCCCGCTGCGGAAGCGGCGTAAGCTACCGCACCCCGCACTCCGCTCCAGATACCTCCCGGGCCCCCGGCAGCACACGGCTGCCGGGGGCCTCGGGCCGCCCGGAGCAGCCCGGTCGCTTTCGGCCCGGGCATCATTTGGAAACAATCGTTTCCCCCAAGACAACACGGGTAGTATCCTTGGGTTTGTGACCCACGAAACACTTGATGCCGCCGCAGCAGTACTTCCGGCCGAGGCCATTGACGCAATCGAACGTGCGGCTACGTCCGCCCACCGCCACGAGATCCTGTTCTCGGAGCGCGCAGCAAATATCAAACAGTCGGCGGTCCGGGATGTTTTCGACATCTCGATGCGCCCCGGCCTCGTCTCCCTCGCCGGGGGCAGCCCCTACCTGCAGTCCCTGCCGCTGGAACGCCTGGGCCAGACCGCCGCGAAGATCATCGCCGAGCAGGGGATGACCGCCCTGCAGTACGGCGGCGGCCAAGGCAGTGAAGAGCTCCGCATCCAGATCTGCGAGGTCATGGCGGCAGAGGGGATCCTGGACGCCGACCCCGCGAACATCGTCATCACGGCCGGCTCGCAGTCCGCGCAGGATGTGGCCACCAAGGTTTTCTGCAATCCGGGCGACGTGGTCCTCGTCGAGGACCCCACCTATGTCGGGGCCCTCAACACCTTCGAGGCCTACCAGGTGGAGGTCGAAACGGTGCCGATGGACGGTGACGGCATCATCCCTGATCTGCTGGAGGCAAAGATCGCCGCCCTCCAGACCGCGGGCAAGAACGTCAAGTTCCTCTACACCATTCCCAGCTTCAACAACCCGTCCGGCATCACCCTGTCCGCGGAACGCCGGCAATCCGTGGTGGATATATGCCGTCGCGCGAATATTCTGGTGCTGGAGGACAACCCCTACGGCCTGCTCCGCTTCGACGGCAAGCCGCTCACCCCCCTGCGGGCGGCCAACCCGGATGACGTCATCTACATGGGGTCCTTTTCCAAGATCTTCGCCCCGGGCCTGCGGATCGGCTGGGCCCTGGTCCCGGCCCACCTGCAGCGCAGGTATTACCTGGCGTCGGAGGCCGTCACCCTGTGCCCGCCGACGCTGAACCAGATGCTGGTGTCGGCCTATCTGCGCGACTACGACTGGCGCGGCCAGATCGAGACGTACCGGGGGCTGTACCAGGAACGTTGCGAGGCAATGCTGGCCGCCTTGGCCGACTACATGCCGGAGGGACTGACCTGGACGCGCCCCGAGGGCGGCTTCTTCGTGTGGGTTACGCTGCCCGACGGCGTGGATACTTACCCGCTACTGAGGAAGGCCATCGACGCCGGCGTCGTCTTCATTCCGGGAGCGGCCTTCACAAACTCGGACGACCCGTCGAACAAGATCCGGCTGGCGTTCAGCGCGGTGCCGCCCGAATCGATCCGCGAGGGTGTGCGGCGGCTCGCGCCGGTCCTGCGGGAAGCCCTGGCCGCCCTGTAGCGTGAACACCGGCAGGATCCATGCGGGGCCTCGACTGGGGCGCGCTGGGGCCAGTTGATCGGCCAGGCACACTAAACAGCATTACTCGTTGAAAGAGGAGCGGTCCATGACCGGAATAATCGTTGTCGGCGTCGACGGCAGTGAAACTGCACTGCGGGCGGCGCACACCGCGCGCGACCTCGCAGTTTCCGTGGGGGCGACACTTCATGTGGTCAGCGCCTTTGACAGCGACAAGACACAGGTCTTCGGCAGCGGCAGTGACCAGTGGATCGTTTCCGACGCCGGCAACGCGGAAACGGTTGCGCGCTCGGTCGCGGAAGGCCTGCGCCGCCCGGACATCACCGTCACGTACGCCGCCGCGCGGGGCAAGCCGGCCGAGGCCCTGATCCGGGAAGCCGAACGGACGAGTGCCTTGATGATCGTGGTCGGCAACCGGCGCATGAGCGGAATCGGCCGGGTCTTGGGGAGCGTTGCGAACAGCGTGGCCCACAACGCCCCCTGTGACGTCTACATCGCCAAGACCGACGCCGACTGAGGCGCTACTGCTGCTTCGGTGCCGCTGCCGGCACGGCGGCTTGGCCGGTGTCTGAGCCTGCAGACCCAAGCATCCGCCGCAGGATCTTTCCTGAGGCGGATTTCGGCACGGCGTCGATGAACTCAACCTGTCGGACTTTCTTGAACGGCGCCACCCGGGCCGCCACGAAGTCCATGACGCCCGCCAGGTCCAAGGCATCGCCGTCCGCGCCCGGCTGGCGGACCACGAACGCCTTGGGCACTTCCTGGCCGTCGGCGTCGAGGGAGCCGACCACCGCGGAGTCGGCGATGCCGGGGTGGGTGAGGAGCAGCGCCTCCAGTTCCGCCGGGGCGATCTGGTAGCCGTTGTACTTGATCAGTTCCTTGAGCCGGTCCACGACCGTCACCACCCCGTCCGCCCGCACCGTGGCGATGTCCCCGGTGCGCAGGAAGCCGTCCGCGTCCAGGGTGTCCGCGGTTTCCTGCGGCCGGTTGAGGTAGCCGAGCATCACATTCGGCCCGCGGCACAACAGGTGCCCCGGCGCGCTGGTCCCTTCCGCGGGAACCGGGATCTCCTCCCCCGTGGCCGGGTCCACGAGGCGGCACTGCATGTTCGGCACCGTGTACCCCACGGAACTGACGGGGACCCTGAGCCCATCGCGGCCCACGCGCGGAATGAGGTGCGATACCGGGCTCATCTCGGTCATGCCGTAGCCCTGCAGAACCCGGCAGCCGAGGCGTTCGGCCAGGCGCGTGCCAAGTTCGCCGTCCAGCGGCGCCGCGCCGGAAAGGGTGGTGTGCACCGAGCCGAGGTCGTACTCGGCAACGAGCGGGTGCTTGGACAGCGCCACGGCCACGGGAGGCGCGATGAACAGGTAGCTGCACCGGTGGTCCTGGATGATCCGCAGGAACTCGGGCAGGTCGAACCGGGGCATGGTCACAAGCCTGGCCCGCTGGCGCAGCGCGAGGTTCAGCAGCACGGTCAGCCCGTAGATGTGGAAAAACGGGAGCAGCGCCAGGACCCGGTCTTCGGGGCCGACGTCGAGCAGACCCCTGGCCTGTTCCACGTTGGCGACCAGGTTGCGGTGGCTGAGCATGACCCCCTTCGGCCGGCCGGTGGTGCCGGAGGAGTAGGGCAGCACGGCCACATGCGTGGCGGGATCGAACGAGACGCGGGGTGCCGGTGCGCCCATGGCGAGCAAGTCGGCCAGCGAGGGGTGGCCGTCGGCGCCGTCGAGCACCACGAGCCGTGAGGCAGGGATCCCGGTCCTTTCGGCGGCCTCCCGGGCGGCCGGCAGCAGCGCCGATACGGTGAAGAGCCAGTCCGCGCCGGCGTCGGTGAGCTGGGTGGCGATCTCGTCGGCCGTGTACAGGGCGTTGATGGTGGTGACCGTTGCGCCTGCCCGGAGCAGGCCGTGGAAGACGGTCGCAAAGGCGGGGACGTTGGGACACAGGATGGCGGCCACGCCGTGCACGCCCAGGCCCTGGGCGGCGACGGCACCGGCGAGGGCGTCGATCTGCCCGCGCAGCGCCCGGTAGGTGGTCTCCGCACCGCTGGCGCCATCGACGACGGCGATCCGGTCCAGGTCCTCCTCTGCCAGAGCGCCGAAGAGGTAGTCGTAAATGCCGAGGTTGGGAACATCGACGTCGGGGTACGGGCTTGAAAACACGCAACATCTCCTTTGATCCGCTTCCGCCCGGGCTGTCGGCGGCTGGTGCCACTCTAGTGCCGGGCGTAGCCGCGGGACAGGAGGGCGCGGACTTGGCTGTGTCCGGTCGTGGCCGTGTCCGGACTTGATGAGGATCACCCTTTGTCGTGGGCAGCCTCACCGCCCAGCGGGCCGCCCGGCGCGGACCGGCTCAGTAAAATGGGAGGTGCCCTGCGATGGTGCGGACGTCCGAGAACCCACCTACCAAGGGAGCCCCATGATCACTCTTCAGCGCCGCCAGCTGGTTGGCCACGACATCCTGCTGGCCCGGCACGGCAACCACATCAGCGCCATGCGCGTGGACCGCGGTGCCGGTCGCGTTGTCGCGTTCCTGGACGACGGATCGACGGACAGCGCACCCAACCTGATTGCCCCGGGACTGCGCATGCCCGACACCTTGCGCAGCGTGTTCCGGGAGGACTGGAAGTTCCTGACGGGAATCAGCGCGTGCTGCGCGGGGCTCGCGGGCCTGATGTTTGCCGCCTCGGCCGCCCTCGCCGGCATGAGCGGCGATCCCGCGCTGGTCCAGATCCTGACCGCATACTCGGGAAACTGAGCGGCCCGGGCCAGGCTGCCCACTGAGAAACCCCAACACTGAGAAACCCCGCCGCTGAAAGGTTCAGCGGCGGGGTTCTGCGGTTTCGCGGCCGGTTTCGTGGCCGGTTTCGCCGGCTAGTCCAGCAGCAGGGCCGGCTCTTCCAGGATGGCGGCGACGTCGGCCATGAAGCGGGCCGAAAGGTCGCCGTCCACCACGCGGTGGTCGAAGGAGCCGCCGAGGGTGGTGATCCAACGCGGAATGACTTCGCCGTCCAGGACCCAAGGCTTTTGCTTGATGGTGCCGAACGCCACGATGGCGACCTCGCCAGGGTTGATGATCGGCGTTCCGGTGTCGATCCCGAGGGCGCCGATGTTGGTCACGGTGAGCGTGCCGCCGCGCATCTGGGCAGGCTGGGTCTTGCCGGCCCGCGCAGTCGTGGCGAGCTCGTTCAGGGCCAGGGCCAGTTGCTTGAGCGAGAGGTCCTGGGCGTTCTTGATGTTCGGCACCATCAGCCCGCGGGGCGTGGCGGCCGCGATGCCCAGGTTCATGAAGTGCTTGACGTGGATCTCCGCGGAATCGCTGCCGTCCGGGTTGTCCACCCACGTTGCGTTGACACTCGGGTTTCGCGCCGCGGCCCAAATGACCGCCTTGGCCAGGATCAGCAGCGGGGAGACCTTGATGCCTTCGAAGTCGCGGGAGGCCTTGAGGCGTTTGACGAATTCCATGGTGCGGCTGGCATCGACGTCGACAAAGATGCTGACGTGCGGCGCGGCAAACGCGGATTCGACCATGGCCTTCGCGGTGGCTTTGCGGACTCCCTTGACCGGGATCCGCTCGATCCGCTGGTCCTGCGGGCGGCCGGACTTGCCCCAGAACGAGTCCGCCTTGTCCACCTCGGCGTCCCGCTGGGCCTGGTAGCTCACCAGGTCCTCGCGGGTCACTTCACCGCGGGCGCCGGTAGGCACGACATCGGCCAGGTTGATCCCGAGGTCCCGGGCGATCTTGCGGACCGGCGGCTTGGCCAGCACCTTGCCGACCAGGCCGCTGATGGCACCGCCGAAGGTGGGGCGCGCCTCAACGGAGCCGGCCGGGCCCGCGGCCGCGTCGGCAGGGCGGCTGGCCGCGTCCGGGTTGATCCATATGTCGTGGGCCTCCACCCCCACCTGCTCCACCACCGGGGCGGCAGCGCCGGTGGCTGCCGCGGCGGACGGGGCGTAGTGGCCAGCTGCCGCAGGGGCGGAAATCCGCCGCCGGCGCTTGACGGCGTCGGCCTTGGGACCGGAGCCCACGAGCGGCCCGCCGGCCGGGCGCCCGGCTGGTTCGCCGGCGTCGGAGTCATCAGCCGGAAGCGTGCCGTACATGGGCGCGGCGGCAGCCTGCTCCTGGGCTACAGGCGCCGGGGCGGGTGCCGCAGCGGCCGGCGCCGGGGCGTCGACGGCGTCGCTCACGCTGATGATCGGCGTGCCGACATCCACCGTGACTCCCTCGGGCACCAGCAGTTCCGTGACGGTCCCGGCGAACGGTGAGGGCAGCTCCACCAGGGATTTGGCCGTCTCGATCTCGCACAGGACGTCGTTGACGGCCACGGTATCGCCGACCTTGACCTTCCAGGCCACGATTTCGGCCTCCGTCAGCCCTTCGCCGACGTCGGGAAGGTTGAACTTGTTGAGCGTCATGGGTCCTCGTCAGTACGCCAGGGCGCGGTCGAGCGCCTCAAGGATGCGGTCGATGTCCGGCAGGTAGTCTTCTTCGACCTTGGCCACGGGATAGGGCATGTGGAATCCCCCGACGCGGATGACGGGGGCCTCCAGTGAATGGAACGCCCGCTCACTGATCCGCGCGGCGATTTCGCCGCCGATGCCGCCGAATGTGGGGGCCTCGTGGGCCACGATCAGCCGGCCGGTTTTCCGGACCGAGGCCGTGACGGTGTCGAAGTCGATCGGCGAGATGGAACGGAGGTCGATCACCTCGACGCTGTGGCCGTCCTCGGCGGCGGCCTCGGCCGCTGCGAGGGCCACGGGCACCAGCGGGCCGTAGACGACGACGGTCGCGTCGGTGCCCTCGCGGAGCACATGCGCCTTGAAAGGGTCAGCGGACGCGCCCGGGGTCTCGGTGTCGACCTCGCCCTTGAGCCAGTAGCGGCGCTTGGGCTCGAAGACGATCACGGGATCCTGGCAGTCGACGGCCTGCTGGATCATCCAGTAGGCATCGTGCGGATTGGAGGGGGTGATGATGCGCAGCCCGGCCGTGTGGGCGAACAGTGCCTCCGGCGATTCGGAGTGGTGTTCAATGGAGCCGATGCCGCCGCCGTACGGAATCCGGATGACGACGGGAACGGTCAGGTTGCCGTTGCTGCGCGAGTGCATCTTGGCCAGCTGGGTGGTGATCTGGTTGAACCCCGGGAACACGAAACCGTCGAACTGGATCTCGCAGACCGGCTGGTAGCCGCGCAGGGACAGGCCGATCGCGGTGCCGATAATGCCGGATTCGGCCAGCGGGGTATCCACCACGCGGTCGGCGCCGAATTCGGCGATCAGCCCGTCGGTGACCCGGTAGACGCCGCCAAGGGCCCCGATGTCCTCGCCCATCAGCAGCGAGCGGGGGTTGTTGTTCAACGTGGCCCGCAGACCCTCATTGATGGCTTTCGCAATGGTCATGGTGGTCATCAGCGGGCCGCCCTGTCTGTCTCGGCTGTGCGTGCCTCATCGGCGGACGCCTCATCGGCGAACCCTGCGCTGTATTCCTCGAACCAGGCCAGTTCCTCGGCCACCAGCGGGTGGGCCTCCACATAGGTGTTGGCGAAGGCAGTCCGGATGTCCGGGGTTTCGAGGTCGTGGGTGGTCTTGCGGACATAGGCGGCGAGCTCGTCGCCGTCGGCCTTGACCTGCTCGAAGAAGCTGTCATCCGCGAGGCCCTGGGCCCGGAGATACTTCTCCAGCCGGGCCAGCGGGTCCTTGGCACGCCAGAGGCTTTCTTCGGCGGATGCACGGTATTTGGTGGGGTCATCGGCCGTGGTGTGCGCCCCGACCCGGTAGGTGAACGCCTCGATCAGTACGGGACCATGGCCCTCGCGGGCCCGCTCCAGCGCCCATTCCGTGACGGCGTGGACGGCGATCACGTCATTGCCGTCCACCCTGATACCGGGGAAGCCGTAGCCTTTGGCGCGGTTGGCGAGCGGGATGCGGGTCTGCACGGAGCTTGGCACGGAGATGGCCCAGTGGTTGTTCTGGCAGAAGAAGACCACGGGCGCCTGATAGGAAGCGGCGAACACCATGGATTCATGGACGTCCCCTTCGGAGCTGGCGCCGTCGCCGAAGTAGACCATGACGGCGGCGTTCGGCTCCACGGCCTGTCCCGCCTCACCGCTGGCGACGGCGTTGGCGGCCGCCAGTTTCTGGTCCCGCTGGATGCCCATGGCGTACCCGACGGCGTGCGGGGTCTGGGCGGCCAGGACCAGCGTGTAGAGGTGGAAGTTCGTGTCTTTCGGGTTCCAGCCGCCGTTGGAGACGCCCCGGAACTGGCGCAGCAGCTCGGCCAGGTCCACGTTCCGTGTCAGGGCCACGCCGTGCTCGCGGTAGGTGGGGAAGATGTAGTCCTGCGGCTGGCTGGCCCGTCCGGAGCCGATCTGGGCGGCTTCCTGTCCGGTGAGCGGGACCCACAGGGCCAGCTGGCCCTGCCGCTGCAGGGCGGTGGCCTCCACGTCGAAGCGGCGGATCTTGGCCATATCCGCGTAGAAGCCGCGCAGGGTGCCCGGGTCCAGCTTCTCGGCGTATTTTGAGAAAACCGGGTCCGAGCCCAGGGTGCCGTCCGGGTCCAGCAACTGCACCATCGGCTCGGCCGGGGCACCCAGTTGGGCCTCGGCCTCCGCTTCGAGCTGGTCATCCATCCCGGTTCCGTCGAACTCGGTAGAGGGCAGATGTGTGGCGCCCATACCGTCTCCTTGCTTGCCGCATCCGAATGCGCCGCAATCGCTGGGATATATGCCGGACCAGGAATACATTCCAGGTCCGGCATATATTTTGGCTTACTGGTCCCTACTTTATCCGCACGGGGCGGCCTGAGCGCGCAGTGTTAAGCGCTAGGAACGCCGCGGCGGTTTTGTATAGATCGCACAGAGCTCCAGGAAACGGGTGTTGGCTTCCGTTTCGCCGATGCTGACCCGGACGCCCTCGTTGCCGAAGGCCCGTACGGACAGCGCCCGTTCCGCCGCCAGGGCGGCAAATTCCGCGCTGTTTTCGCCCAGATTGAGCCAGACAAAGTTGCCCTGGGCCTCCGGGACGAACCACCCGAGCTCACGCAGTCCCGCCGTGACCCGGTCCCGTTCGTCCACCAGGCTTTGTACCCTTTCTACAACATCGGCGAAGTGCTCGAGCGACGTCACGGCTGCCGTTTCCGCGATCTGGGACACGGCGAAGGGGGTGGCACTGACGCGCAGGTGCTGCGTCAGTTCGGGCCTGGAGACGCTGTAGCCCACGCGGAGTCCGGCGAGGCCGTGCGCTTTTGAGAAGGTCCGCAGGACGACGACGTTGGGGTACTTGCGGTACATGGCGATGCCGTCCACGGCGTCGCCGGCGCGCACGAATTCCTGGTAGGCCTCGTCAATGACCACCACGACGTCGGCCGGAACGGCCTGGATGAAGCGCTCCGTTTCCTCGGCCGTCAGGATGGGTCCGGTGGGGTTGTTGGGCGTGCACAGCAGGATCATCCGGGTCCGCGCAGTCACTGCGGCGGCCATGGCGTCCAGGTCATGCCGCCCGTCGGATGTCAGCGGGATCCGGACGCTCTCGGCGCCGGCCAGTCCGACGCAGATCGGGTAGGCCTCGAACGAGCGCCAGGCGTAGATGACCTCGTCGGCCTTGCCGTCGTCGTTCTGGCCGGCGAAGGTGGTCAGCAGCTGGTTCAGGGCGCCCAGGCTGCCGGCGCCCGTGACGATGTCCTCGGCGGGAACATCCAGGAAGCGGGCGAGCGCTTCACGCAGCCTGCTGCTGAGCGGATCGGGGTAGCGGTTGAAATCGGTCTGCGCCGCGATGGCCTGCTGCACTGCAGGGATCGGGGGCAACGGGTTCTCGTTGGAGGACAACTTGTAGCTGGTCAGGCCTTCCACGGGAACGGGGGGTTTTCCGGCCGCGTAGCGGGGGAGGAGGTCTACCACCGGACGGGGCCTGATGCCCCCGGCCGGATTCTCTGATGAAGTCATGCCAACTAGCCTACTTCGGGTCGCTGCCGCAGTTGCGGGAGCCGATTGCTGTCCGTAGGGGATAACCGTTGCTGACATGGGGAATATGGTCCCTGCCGTCGCCGCCGGGCGTATGACAGCATGGGGCCATGCGCTCAATCATCGTACGAGTCATCATCAACGGACTGGCCCTTGCAATCGCCTGCTGGATCCTCACCGGGCTGGATATTTCCACCCAGAGTGACGGCACCATCAGCATCATCTTGGGCTACCTGTTCATCGGCTTGATCTTCGGTCTGGTCAATGCCTTCGTCAAGCCCATTGTCAGCCTCCTCTCGCTGCCGATCACTATCCTCACCCTGGGCCTGTTCACCGTGGTCATCAACGCCGCGATGCTCTACTTGACCTCCTGGATCAGCAGCTACACCACTGTGCACTTCACCATCGACTCGTTCTTCTGGACTGCCGTGTTCGCCGCCATCATCATCAGTCTGGTGTCCCTCGTGGCGAGCTTCCTTCCTGCCCTCGATCGTTAGAAGCGCCCGTGCCGCGCGGCGTGCCCGAGGTGGTTGCGGGCGTTGCCCGCGGTTCCGGCCGGGCCTCACGCCGGAGCGAGAACCTGGTCACCGACGCCGCCCCGCCGGTCCCCACCACTGCGGCCAGTGCCGCGGTGGAGTCCTGCAGGGTGTTGTCCCGGCTCGCGGAGACGAGCGCGGCCCCGTCAGTGTAATTCTCCAGCCGGTGCCCGGGACCCAGGCCGAAATCCTGTGGCGGCGGCACCGCCAGCGGGTTGGTGAGGGTCACGGTCACCCGGTCCCTGGTGTCCGGGTTCGCCAGTCCGTCCGCCCCCGGCACCCAGTCCTGCTCATGTTCGAGGTGCAGGCTGCGGATCCCCGGCGCGGGGCTGATCCCGCCCACCGGCGAGCCCGCGGTCAGCACGAACTTGAGGTCGTACTCGGCCAGGACAGCACGGTCCTTGCTGAGATTCATCGCGTGGATCCCGCCCTGGCTGTAGCCGACGGCCACGAGCTGATCCCCGGCCTCGGCCCCGGCCTGCCGCAACGCCTCCCTGATGGCCTGCGCCGTCGACGCCGAGTCATAGCCCAGGGCCTCGGCGATTCCGGCGGGGTCAAAGGGGTTGGTTCCTTCCGGCAGGGCGCCCTGCTGGGTTCCGGGGATGATCACCACCCACGCGGGCCGGGAACCGCCGTCGACCTCGATAACCTCGATCCGGCCGCCTTGCTCTCCCACTGCCCCGGCCCGCCGCAGCAGCCCGGCCGGTGAGAGGTCGACGTCGGCCGTAAACGTCTCCCGGCCCACGATGCTGACGGGGCGGGGCTTGAGGAACACGAGCCCCGGCGCTTCCGAGGCGTCCCGCACCAGGCGGCGGACGTCAGCGGGCCCGGCCAGGGCGCTGGCCACGGCGGCCAAAGGCCAGGGCAGGCCAAGCAGCACGGCGAGATTCCGGGGCGCCATGGCGACCCAGCCTTCAACAGTGCCGCGCACCCCGGGCAGGGCGAAGGGCTCCGGTGCTGCGCCGTACTCGGAGCCGTGCAGTCCCATCCGCAGCAGCAGGGCATTCCGGGCTTCGGCGTATTCGTATTCGCGGTGACTGGCGCGGACGTCGTCGCCGATCCGCTGAAGCTGGGACCGGACGCGTCCGACCTCCCGGCCGGCCTCCCCCACAGCGATGATGGCGTTGCTGCCGCTGGTGTAGGAGTCGGACTGGTAGGGAAAGAGTGCCCGCCGGACGGTGTCGGCCTCCGCCTCAACCATTTGCAGCTGCCGCACCAGCCCGTCCAGTGCCGCGGCACCCGCCAGCAGCTCCTCAAACTGGAAGCTCACCCCGCCGATTCCGCCCCGGATGAGCAGGCTGCCGTCGCGCGGCGGCGCGGAAACCCCGGGGCCGCCGCCGGAGCCCGCCGGACTCGACTCGGCCATCAGGGTCCCATCTGGTCCGTGGGCTGCGCCACGTTCCGGGCATGCCGGAGCACCACGGCAACAGCATCGAGCAGCGCATCCCGGCTTCGGTGCAGCGCCGCCGCGTGCAGGGACAAGGCCGCACGGTAGGCGCGGCCGGCCGGTGACTGCCACGACTGCAGCTCGAGGCGGGCGAGGGCGGCGAGCACCGCATCAGCCTCATCGGCGCACCGCGCAACGCGCGCAGCAAACTGCTGGACTTCATAACTGCGCGAAGCGCACTCAAGGGCGTCGGCGGCCGTCACGCCAAGAACCGCCATGTCCTGCACCGCCATGTCCTGCACCGCCACACTGCCCGCCGGTCCCGGTGCTATCCCGTTGACCGGCCTCATCCCGGCCTCACCCCGGCCTCATCCCAGTGACCTGCCTCATCCAGCTGCCCATGAACCGACGCTAGCGGGGCGGCCTGTGCCCGCTGAAGAGAGCCGCCCGGCTATGTGGACAACGTCCCGGACCGCCATGCGCTGCCAGCCGGCAATGTCATCCGGCAATGTCATAAGGACGGGGGCGCTTAAGGCCCGGCGGCACTTCGTGAAAGAATCGCCATATGCCTGAAACTGCCGCCACAGCTGATACCCGCACGCCGTCCGGACGCCTGGCCCTCGCCGCGTCCGACCACCAGATCGCGCTCGGCCCGCTGGATGGCCGCTACCAGTCCGCCGTCGCGCCGCTGGTCGACTACCTTTCCGAGGCTGCCCTGAACCGCGACCGCGTGGCTGTGGAGGTCGAGTGGCTGATCCACCTGACCGGCAACAGCGTCCTGCCCGGGGCCGGACCGCTCACGGCGGAACAACAGGAGCAACTGCGTGCGATCGTCACGGAGTTCGACGCCGCCTCCGTCACCGAACTCGCCGAGATCGAGGCCGTTACGGTCCACGATGTCAAGGCCGTGGAGTACTACATCGGCCGCCGCCTGCCCGGCATCGGAATCGATCACCTGACCGCCATGGTGCACTTCGGCTGCACCTCGGAAGACATCAACAACCTCTCCTACGCCCTGGGCATCAAGGGGGCCGTGGAGGACGTGTGGCTGCCTGCGGCCCGCGCCCTCGTCGGCCAGATCAGCGCCATGGCCGGGGACAACCGCGCCGTGCCGATGCTCTCCCGCACCCACGGCCAGCCCGCCACGCCCACCACGCTGGGCAAGGAACTGGCAGTCATCGCGCACCGGCTGGGCCGGCAGCTGGACCGGATCGCCCGCACCGAATACCTCGGCAAGATCAACGGCGCCACCGGCACCTACGCCGCCCACGTCGCGTCCGTCCCGGGCGCCGACTGGGAGCACGTCGCCAAGGGCTTCGTCGAAGGCCTCGGCCTGACCTGGAACCCGCTGACCACGCAGATCGAAAGCCATGACTGGCAGGCCGAACTCTATGCCGACGTCGCGCGTTTCAACCGCATCCTGCACAACGTCTGCACCGACATCTGGAGCTACATCTCGATCGGGTACTTTGTGCAGATCCCGGTGGCAGGCGCCACGGGCTCCTCAACCATGCCGCACAAGGTGAACCCGATCCGTTTCGAAAACGCCGAGGCCAACCTCGAGATCTCCTCCGGCCTGCTGGACGTCCTCGGCTCCACCCTGGTCACCTCCCGCTGGCAGCGCGATCTCACCGACTCCTCCTCGCAGCGCAACATCGGTGTGGCGTTCGGCCACTCGCTGCTCGCCATCTCGAACGTTGCCAAGGGCCTGGACCGGCTCAAGGTTGCCGAGGACGTGCTGGCCGCGGACCTGGACACCAACTGGGAAGTCCTCGGCGAGGCCATCCAGATGGTCATGCGCGCCGAGGCCATCGCCGGCGTCGACGGCATGGAAAACCCGTACGAGCGGCTCAAGGACCTGACCCGCGGACAGCGCGTGGATGCCGCCCGGATGCAGGAATTCGTTCAGAGCCTCGGCCTGTCCGCCGACGCCGAAGCCCGCCTGCTGGCGCTGACCCCGGGCAAGTACACGGGCATCGCGGACCAGCTGGTGGACCACCTCAAATGAGGCTTCTGCTCATCCGGCACGGCCAGACGCCCGGCAATGTGCTGGGCCAGCTGGACACGGCGCACCCGGGGCCCGGGCTGACCGAACTCGGCGAGCGTCAGGCCGAGACGTTGTCCCGCGCCTTGGCGAACGAGCGGATCCTTGCCCTGTACGCCTCCACCCTGGTTCGGACGCAGATCACAGCGGCACCGCTCGCCCGGGTGCACGGGCTGGAAACCGAGGTGCTGGAGGGCCTTCACGAGATCGAGGCCGGGTCGCTGGAAAAGCGCACGGACCACGAATCGCACAAGCAGTACATCGGCACCATTTTTTCGTGGGCGGACGGCGAGCTGGACCGCCGGATGCCTGCCGGTCCCAGCGGCCGGGACTTCTTTGAGCGTTACGACGCCGCGATCGCCAAAATAGCGGGACGGACAAACGGGGCGGGGGGCTCAGGATCCGTGGCCGTGGTCAGCCACGGCGCAGCCATCCGGGTGTGGGCCGGCCTGCGGGCGGACAACATCGAACCGGACTTTGCCATCAGGCACGTGCTGGACAACACCGGAATCGTGGCGCTGGAAGGCGATCCCGCCAACGGCTGGGAACTCATCCACTGGGACGACAGTCCCGTGGGCGGACTGGTACTGGCGGATCCGACGGCGGAGGATCCCACCGGCCGTCCGGCGTAGCGGGCCGGTCCGTCCCCGGCGGGCGTACAGGCCGTCCCGGCGGGGCGTACCGGGTCTGGACTGCTCACGGGAACGCGGCGATGATGAAGACAGGCGTGGGGACAGGATGGTCGGCCGCGGCATGCGGTTGAGCCCGCGCAGTGGAGGCGCAGGGGCATGTCACGCAAATCGGTACACCCGGGGCATGCGCCCGGCCACGTTTTCCCTGGCTTCGATGACCAGTTCCTCGCGGCGTACTACGAGCACGCTGCGCCGGAGGACCTCCAAGGCTACAGTCCAGAAAACCTGGAGCAGCGCTCCAGGCACCATGCGGAACTAGCGGACGGCCGTCCGGCAGGCACGGCGGCCGTCGACATCCTGAACGAAAGCGACGCCAGCGTCCTGCTGGTGGTTGCCGACGCCATTCCGCACCTGATCCATTCGCTTACTGCGGAGCTGGCCCGCCAAAACGAGTCCATTCGGTTACTGGTGCATCCCAATTTTCTGGTGCGGCGGGATCCGCGGACTGATCGGTTGGTGGAAGTACGGCATGGGTCCTCGCAGTCCGGACCGACGGGCCCAATTGCTGGCGTCCCGGGCGCCGCAGCGGCCGGCACCGTTCAGGACCCGCCGGGGTGGAGATCCGAAACGTGGGTGGCGGCAGAGATAGGCCGCCTGCCGGGGTCACGGGCCATTGTGGAGCTCACCGCCAACGTGCGGCGTGTCCTGGCGGACGTCCAGTTGGTCGCGGATGACACCCCAGCCATCCACGCCCGTCTCGCCCGCACCATCAACTCCCTGGACCTGCTGCCCGCCGGCACGGTTCCGGCTCCGGCTCCGGAGCAGCTCGGTGAGCTTCTGGGCTGGCTGGACCGCGGCAACTTCATGTTTCTGGGATACAGCGAATATGAATACTCGACGGCGGAGGGCCCGGATGTTGTGTCGTTGCTGCCCGGCGCGGGGCTGGGCCTGCTCAGGGACGGGCGGCCGGAGGCCCGCCAGCCTGTTACGGGGCTGCCCCATTCGCAGGTCCTCACCATCTCCATTTCGGATCTGAGATCATCCGTCCCCCGCCCGGCCTACTTGGATGAAATCCTCGTCCGGACCTTCGGCAGCGCCGGGGAGGCCACGGGAGAAGTCAGGTTTGTGGGCCTTTTCGCCCCGGGTGCCACGGGCCGGTCCGTGCGGCGCATCCCGGTCATCCGGGACAAGGTACGCGCCATCCAGGAGCGCTTCGGCTTTACCGAGGCCTCCCACCCTGGCAAGCAGCTCCTCACGGTCCTCGAGTCCTTCCCCCTGGACGAGCTGTTCCACCGGGACCTGGATGAACTTTCCGGGCTTGCCCGAGAGATTCTGCGCCTGCAGGCCCACCACCAGACACGGGTGTTCCTGCGCGCTGACAGCTACGGGCGCTTCATGACCGCGCTGGTGTTCCTCCCCCGGCCCAGGTACAGCACGGCCGTCCGCCTCCGGATTGAACACGAGCTTAAACAGGCTTTCGGGTCCTCCTCGCTCGAGTTCGAAGTCAGGCTTAGTGAATCCCCGATGGCCCGCGTGTTCTTCCGGATACTGTTGCCCGCCGGCGGGATGCCCGACGTCGATCCCGCTGAAGTGGAGCGGAGCATTGTCAGCGCAACGCGGACCTGGGCCCAGGGCCTGGACGAAGCGCTCCGTGACAGGTTGCCGTCGGCGGAGGCCAGCCGGTTGTCGGCGCTGTGGTCCGCCGCCTTCCCGGCCAGCTACCGGGCTGATTTCGAGGTCGAGGACGCGGTCGAGGACATCAATACGTTCGAGCGGTTCGATCTCGACGGCACGGGCGGGCGACCGCTGAACGATCCTCAGCTGGCCGTTTATGTCCGCACCGACGCCTCCCCGACGCTGGCCGAAGACGCACGGATCCGGCTTTACCTGACCACCGCCCACAGCCTGACGCGGATCCTGCCGTTCTTCCACAACCTCGGACTGGAGGTGCTGAACCAACGGCCCTTCGATGTGGTGCGCGGGAGGGACCGGGCCTTGTTCCTCTATGACCTTGGCGTCCGCTACCCGGCCGGCGTGGATCCGTCCCGCACCAGCGGGCTGCTGGGGGATGCCTTCGGAGCTGCCATGCGTGGGGACTCAGAATCGGACCGCTTTGACGGCCTCGTCCTCCGGGAGGGCATCGAGTGGCGCCAGGCGGCAATCCTGCGCAGCTATGCCAAGTACCTGCAGCAATTGGGCACAACGACCTCCTACGGCTTCATGGCCGATACGCTGCTGGTCAATGTCCGGGCTACCCACGCGCTCCTGGCATTGTTCAGGGCCAAGTTCGATCCCGAGCTGGAGGCGGCACGCCGGTTCGGGGACACCGACGCGGCTCGGAGGGATCTGCTGGCCGCGATCGACGACATTCCCGTCCTCGACGCCGACCGGCTGTTGCGCACCTTCATGAACCTGGTGGAATCCACGCTCCGCACTAACTACTTCCAGGCGAAGCCCCACCTGAGTTTCAAACTGAACCCTTCCGCGATCGCGGGTGCCCCGCTTCCCCGTCCCAAATATGAAATCTGGGTGTACTCGCCCCGCGTGGAAGGCGTCCACCTGCGCTTCGGGGCACTGGCCCGGGGCGGGCTGCGCTGGTCCGACCGGAGCGAGGATTTCCGCACCGAGGTCCTTGGCCTGGTCAAGGCGCAGAACGTGAAGAACTCGGTGATAGTGCCAACCGGCGCCAAGGGCGGTTTCTATCCCAAACAGTTGCCGGACCCGGCCATGGACCGCGACGCCTGGCTGACGGAGGGCCTGGAATGCTACCGGACCTTCGTCCGCGGGCTGCTGGACATCACCGACAACCTGGTCACCACCGCCCACGGCGAAACAGTGGTGCCTCCGGCGCGAGTGGTGCGGCACGACGTCGACGACTATTACCTCGTGGTGGCGGCGGACAAGGGAACAGCGTCATTTTCCGACGCTGCGAACGCGGTGGCAGCGGAGTACGGCTTCTGGCTGGGCGATGCCTTCGCGTCCGGCGGGACCGTGGGCTATGACCATAAGCAGATGGGCATCACGGCCCGCGGGGCCTGGGAATCGGTGAAACAGCATTTCCGCGAACTCGGGATGGACTGCCAGGCAGAGGACTTCACAGTTGCCGGCATCGGCGATATGGGCGGCGACGTCTTTGGGAACGGGATGCTCCTCTCCCGCCACATCCGGCTGGTGGCGGCTTTCGATCACCGCCACATCTTTCTTGACCCGGCGCCGGATGCGGGGGCCTCGTTCGAGGAACGGCGGCGGCTCTTTGCCCTCCCCCGCTCATCTTGGGCGGACTACGATCCAGCACTGATCAGCGGGGGCGGTGGTGTCCATTCCCGCCGGGCCAAGTCCATCGGCATCACTGAACAGGTCAGGAGCTCTCTGGGCCTGGAGCCGGGCACCGTGTCCCTGCCGCCACACGCTCTGCTTCAGGCCATCCTCCGGGCGCCCGTGGACCTGCTGTACAACGGCGGCATCGGAACTTACATCAAGGCCTCATCAGAGGCCAACACCGGGGTTGGCGACAAGGCGAACGACCCCGTCAGGGTCAACGGCAATGAGGTGCGGGCGAAGATCATCGCCGAGGGCGGGAACCTCGGAATCACGCAGCTCGGGCGGATCGAGGCCGCCTTGGCAGGCGTCCTGCTCAATACCGACGCCATCGATAATTCAGCCGGCGTGGACTGCTCTGATCATGAAGTAAACATCAAGATCTTCGTGGACCGGATGATCGCGGCGGGAAAGATGCCGTCGCCGGAACGCGCCGGCTTCCTGCATTCCCTCACGGACGAGGTGGCCCGCCTTGTGCTGGCCAACAACGCGGACCAGAATGTCCTGCTCTTCAACGACCGGCACCTGGTGCGGGAATGGAGCCCGGGCTTCGAACGGACCATGGACTGGCTCGAGAACGCCACGGACCTTGACCGCAAGCTGGAGGGCCTGCCAAGCAACGAACAACTCAGGGAACGGCTGCGGTCAGGTGAGGGCCTGACCGCGCCGGAACTGTCGGTGCTGGCCGCCTACGCAAAGATCGAACTGGCAGCGGAGCTCACCGCCAGCGACCTTGCCGATGACCCGTGGTTCCGGCGCGTGCTCCGCGGCTATTTTCCACGCCAGCTGTCCGAACGCTTTGAAGCAGAGCTGGCGGACCACCCGCTGCGCCGCCAGATCGTGTGCACAGTGGTGGCCAACGACATGATCAATCTCGGCGGAATCACCTTCGCCTTCCGTGCCATCGAGGAAACCACTGCCACCGCCGCCGCCGTTGCCAGGGCCTTTGTGGTGGCGCGCGAGGCCTACGACCTGCCGTGGATCGTCACCCGGCTGGCCGCACTCCCCGCCGGATATCCCACCGAACACGTCGCCGAGGCGACGCTGCACATGCGCCGGATCCTCGACCGGGCCACGCGATGGTACGTGACGCATGACCATCGCGACCAGCCCGTGGCCGCGGCCGTGGACAGGATCATGCCCACCCTGGAACTGCTGCGGACCCGAACATTGGACTACCTCCGCGGCTCCGACCTGGACCGCGTGGAAGACAGACTCGCGCACTGGGCCGCCGTGGGGATGCCCCGGGAGCTGGGCCTGCGCGCCTCGGACCTGTTGGAGAGTTTCGGGTTGCTGGACATCTCCCTGATCTCCGAGCAGGTGCGCGAACCCATCCCCACTATTGCTGACCTGTACTACGCGGTGTTCCAGCGCATCGGCGCCGCGAACCTACTGCTCAGCATCACCGACCTGCCCCGGCAGAGCCGCTGGGAGTCTCTCGCGCGGGCAGCCCTGCGCGACGATGTGTATTCCGCCGTAGCCGACATGACCGTCTCGGTAATGGCGACAACCCAGGGCCTGAATGCCACCGACGCCGGCACGTCCGATGCCGTGGAGCGCATCGTGGCCTGGGAACGCGGGCACCAGGAGCAGCTGGCACGGATCAAGGACACCTTCGCGGAAGTGACCAAACCGGGCCAAGTGGATATCGCCTCGATCTCCGTGGCGCTGAAACTCCTGCGGACACTGGTGCGCCGCTAGGCTGTGGCCGTCGCCACGTCGACCCGGAAAGTCGAGCCGGAAGCCGCAACTGCACTGCCATCCGCCCACAGTTCTCGCGACGCTTACCGGCAGGAAACACAGCCGAAACCGCTGGTGCCTAGCCTTGGACTGCATAACACTTCGGCGAATCGAGGCAGTGATGCAGACCAACCCGCGGCTCAACATCCGTCAGGTCACTTGGGCGAACCCCGTCGGAGCGGACCTGAGGGCAGCCCAGCAGGCGGAACTCGAGGCCCGCTTCGGCCGGCCCGACCACGAACCCGGCCCGCCGCCGTCGGAAGCGGACACGGCGGTGTTCCTGGTGGCGCACGACAAAGCCTCGGGCCAGCCGGTGGGCTGCGGCGGCCTTCGCATGCTGGACGCCACCACCGCTGAAATCAAACGCCTCTACGTACTGCCCTACACCCGTGGCTCAGGAGTGGCGAGCTCCATCCTCGCGGCCCTCGAAGCCCACGCCCACGCGCTGGGAATCACCACCCTGACTGCGGAGGCCGGCTCGGTGCAGACCGACGGCCGGCAGTTCTACGAGAACTCGGGCTTCGTTTCCGTGCCGAACTTTGGGCCTTATGTCGGCCTGGTGCACTCGTACTGCTACGCGAAGCCGATCGATTCGCACAGCGCCGCGCACACCGCCATGGCGTGAGGCCGCGCGCCTCCCCGGGCCGGCTGCGTCACACAACGCCGCCGGTCACGGAGTCGGCTAACCTCGCACTATGGAATCGGCCGACATCACCTTCCGTACCCGCAAATGGGTGCGGCCCGAGGACCTCAACGCCAACGGCACCCTGTTCGGCGGGAGCCTGCTGAAGTGGATCGACGAGGAGGCGGCCATCTACGCCATCCTGCAGCTGGGCAACGGCCGGGCCGTCACCAAATACATCTCCGAAATCAACTTCGTCAGCTCCGCGGTCCAGGGCGACCTGATCGAAATGGGCCTGACCGCGACCCGTTTCGGCCGGACATCGCTGACCATGCGGGCCGAAGTCCGGAACATGATCACGCGCCGCAGCATCCTCACCATTGATGAGATCGTCTTCGTGAACCTGAGCCCGTCCGGTAAGCCAGAGCCGCACGGCTATACCGAGATCACCTACGACCGGGACCGGATTCCAACGCACCATCTGACCGAGACCCTGGACCAGGACTAGCCAAGCCCAGCAGCGCGTCCCGCACAGGCTGGCCCCGCTCCGCCAGGGCCAGCCGCATCACGGCCGACGACGCCCACCGCAACGCCTGCGTGCGGAGGTGGCGCGCACGGTTGTAGGCGCCCAGCGCCTCGTCCACGGGCCGGGTATTGAGCAGCGCCGCGAGGGTCACGGCATCGACCAGCGCCTCGCAGGCACCCCGGCCAAGGTTGGGTGTCATCGCGTGGGCGGCATCCCCGAGCAGTGCCACCCGGGCGCGGACATAGCTGCCAAGCGGCGGCGTCGTCCAGATCCGCTGCACCAGGGTTGTTTCCGGTTCCGCAGCGGCCAGGACGTCGCGGATGCCCGGGGCGTAGCCTGCGTAGCGGGCGCGGGTTTCCGCGAGGACCGCGGCGACGTCGAGGCTTCCGTGTCCCGCCCCGGAGCGGAACGCCGCGTACCAGTTGGTCCCGGCCGCCGCGGGACCAATCCCGAAGAGCTGCCCGCGGCCCCAGTATTCGCCCGTGTGCCCCCGCCACAGCGATCCGGGAACCACGCCGCGGACCGCGAGGTAGCGGGTGTACCGGGCACCGGAGCGGGCACCCCAGCAGCTGCGGCGCACCGCGCTGTGGACACCGTCAGCGCCCACCACGAGGCCGGCAGGACCGGGACGGACGACGTCGAGGCGGCCGGACACCCGGCGCACGCTGGCCGGGACTGCACCGTCGAGGAGCCGGACGAGATCAACCCGGGAGACGCCGATCAGCCCCGTCGCCTGCGCTGATGTCCATGCCCTGCCGGAGGCCGCCCGGACGGTCATGCCGTCGATCACCGGGCTGGCCTCCCTGACGGCGTCCAGGATGCCCAAATCGCCGAGGGCGCGCTGGGCCGCGGGCCACATGGCCAAGGATGTCCCCACGGTCGGGAGCCCGCACCGCTGTTCTGTGACCGTGACCTCGAAACGCGCGGGATCCAGCCGGGCTGCAAGAGCCAGCCCGGCGATGCCGCCGCCGATGATGGAAACAGCCTGCGGGCGGGGCCGATCATGCGGTTGTTCGGTCAGGTCCAGAAGTCGTCTGCCTTGGCCGTGTCCTCGAAGAACTCCCGCCCTTCCGCGATCTGTCCGTCGCGAACCACGAACGTGATGACGGTAGGCATGTCCAGGGTTTTGCCGTTGGCTTCCCCGTGGGTTTGCTGGATCGCGACCGTGTGGTTTTCCCCGCCGACGATGTCCTCGACGTTGGCTTGGAAGTGACCTTGGGTGCGCGCGCCCAGTTCACCGAAGTACGCCAGAATCGCGTCGCGGCCCTGTTTGGTTCCGGATAGCACGCCGCTTCCGGCAACGTGCCAGACTGCGTCCTCCGCGAACAGGTCGCTGAGGGTCGCCATATCCCCTGCGTTGAAGGCCGTGTAACCCCGCCGGACCAGTTCAACATTCTCTTCGGTTCCCATGATCGGACACCTCTCCATCGTCCTTGTCGGGTCGTGCTGGGACGGTTCAAGGCTAGTCCTGGCCCCGGTGCCTGTCGACGGAAAATATGAGCCCCGCCGGGCCGCCGGTCTAGCGGGCCCCCGGCCAGCCGGTGTAGGCCTCCGCGAGGTAGGCGCTGCCGTGGCGGGAGGACACCACGGACTGGAGCTCGCCAAGCTGGCGGGCGCGGGAGAAATCATCGGCGCCGGCCGGGGTGTGCAGCATGGAAGTCATCCAGTAGGAGAACTGCTGGGCCTTCCACACCCTGTTCAGGGCGCGGTCGCTGTAGGCGTCCAGGAGCGCGGCGGAGCCGGTGGCGTAGAAGCTGTCGAATCCCTCGAAGAGGACCTTGACGTCATGCAGCGCCAGGTTCAGGCCCTTGGCCCCGGTGGGCGGCACCGTGTGCGCGGCGTCCCCGGCGAGGAACAGGTTGCCGTGCCGCATGGGGGCGTGGACAAAGCTGCGGAATTTCAGGACCGTCTTGTCGATCACGGGCCCTTCCTTGACCTCGAAGCCGTTGCCGTTGACGCGGCTGCGGAAGGCGTCCCAGATGCGGTCCTCATCCCAGTTGTTGACGTCCTCGTTGGGGTCGCACTGGAAGTACATCCGCTGGACCGTCTCCGTGCGCTGGCTGATCAGGGCGAAGCCGTTCTCCGAGTTGGCGTAGATCAGCTCGTCGGAGCTGCGCGGCGCCTCGGCCAGGATGCCGAACCAGGCGAAGGGGTACTCGTGGAAGTACCACTTGCGGTGCGCCTCGGGAATCTGGAACCGGCAGTGGCTGCGCGAGCCGTCCGCGCCGGCGATGAAGTCGGCCTGGAGCTCGTACTCGACGCCGTCCGCGCCCGTGAACCAGACCTTGGGCTTGGCTTCGATGTCGTGGATGGTGGTGTCCGTGACGCCGTAGCGGACATCGCCGCCGTCGGCCTTCCGGCGTGCGGCGAGGTCCAGGAACACGTCCGTTTGCGGGTACAGCCACACCGATTCCCCGACGAGGTCCTGGAAGTCGATCCGGTGGCTTTCGCCGTTGAAACGCAGTTCGATTCCGTCGTGCCGGTCGCCGTCACGCAGCACGCGGTCGGAGACGCCGCTGTCGACGAGCATGTTAACCGAGCCGTGCTCAAGGATGCCGGCACGGACCGTCTCGGAGATCTCCTGGTGGCTGCGGATCTCCAGCACGGTGGATTCGATGCCGGCCTTGGCCAGCAGGTGGGACAGCATGAGTCCGGCCGGGCCGGCCCCGATGATGGCTACCTGGGTGGTGATGACTTTTCGCTGTGCCATGTGAGTCTCGCTTCGTTGCGGGGTCCGGGCGGTCGGGGCCGGGGCCGTTTTCGTCTTCCGGCTAACAGTGTGCTCCCCCGGGGGTGATGCGCGTTACATGGATTCCGCTGAATGGAATACTGGATTCTCGCGGGGCTCTCCCAGCCGCCGTCCGATCCCCCGCGCCGCCGTCTGGAGGGCGGGAACAAGCGCCTGCAGGCGCACCTCGCGAAGGGGAACAACGACGCCGAGGGCCGCCACAGCGTGCTTCCTGCGGTCCAGCACCGGAACCGCGATCCCCCACGTGTCAGGGTCCACGACGCCGGCCAGCTGGGCATAGCCCCGATGGGCGGCCTCGCCAAGGAGGGCGCGGAGATCCTCCAGTGCCAGCCGGCCGGTCGGATCACTGAATCCCTCGAGGTACTCGGCCTGGACGGGGCGGGGCTGGTTGGCCATGAGCACCAGCCCGGCGGAGGACACGTGCACGGGCATCCGGCCGGCCACCTGCGCCCGGTTGGCGACGGAGCCGCGGCGGGACAGCCGCTCCACAAAGAGCGCTTCCCGCCCGTCCAGCACCGCGAGGTTCACGTTTTGATGCAGCACCTGCTGGATGTCCTCCATGAAGGGCAGGGCTGCCTGGCGGAGTTCGAGCGTGGGGGAATTGCGGTTGGCGAGCTCCCAGAGCCGCAGGCCCAGGCTGACGGAGCCGCCGGGGCCGACGTCGAGCAGGCCATGCCCGGCCAACTGCCGGACGAGTCTGTGCGCGGTGGTCAGGGGGAGCTCCGCCCTCGCGGCAAGCTCCGAGAGCGGCAGCGCCGTGACGCCTTCAGGGAACGCGGCAATCAACCGCAGGACCCGGTCCACCACCGAGTCGCCGGAGTTCGAGTTGGCCACCATATCCCTTCCGTTGAATGGTTTTAAGTGTCCCATGCAACACGGCGCGGTGATACAACTCTCACAATGGAAAGAGGCCCCGCGAACGCCGGCCGGGGCACGGAATCACCTAAACACTAGCGCTGAGGTAACAATGTCAACGTCGTCATTGGACAAGTCGTCGTCATCGGGGGAGAAATCACGGTGGCCCGTGTGGCTCTGCTGGCTGGCCATGGTGCTGGACGGCTTTGACCTGGTGGTGCTCGGCACGGTCATCCCGACCCTCATCAAGTCGCAGGAACTTGGCTTCGACGCCGTTGGGGCGACGTTCGCCGCAACCGTCTCCCTGGTGGGTGTGGGGCTCGGCGCGCTCTTCATCGCCCCGCTCTCGGACCGCTTTGGCCGGCGGAACCTGCTGGTGGCCTGCGTGGCGTGGTTCTCCCTCTTTACGATCGCCGTCGTCTTCGCACCCAACGTTGCGTGGTTCAGCACGTTCCGGCTGCTGGCGGGCCTCGGCCTGGGCGCCTGCCTGCCCGCCGCGCTGGCGTACATGAACGACTACGCACCCGCCGGAACGGCCGGAAAGTCCACCACCCGGACCATGACCGGGTACCACGTCGGCGCCGTGGCCACCGCGTTCCTGGCCCTCATGGTCATTCCAAGCTGGCGGACCATGTTCGTGGCCGGCGGCCTGGCCGGCTTCGCCCTGGTCCCCTTCCTGTGGTTCAAGCTTCCGGAGACCCTCCCGCCGGTCCACCACATCCCTGCGGCCGCCAAGTCCCCGGCCGGCGCCTCCCCGGCCGGCAGCCAGGCCCGCGCGCAGGCCGCGGCGGCGCCCGCGGAAGAACGCGCCAGCTTCCGGGATTTGGGCCGAAAGCCCTACCCGCTGATAGCAGCCGGTGTGGCCGTGGCGTCCTTCATGGGGTTGCTGCTGGTCTACGGCCTGAACACCTGGCTGCCGCAGCTCATGGCCTCCGCCGGTTACAGCCTGAACGCCGGCCTCGCCTTGCTCCTGGTCCTGAACGTGGGCGCCGTGGTGGGCCTGCTGATCGCCGGCGTCCTGGCCGACCGGCACGGGACCAAGAAGATCGTCCTGCTCTGGTTTGGCCTCTCCGCCGTGTTCCTGGCCGCGCTCAGCATCCAGATCCAGAACGAAGTGGTGCTCTATGCCGCCGTCTTCGTCACCGGCGTGTTCGTCTTCAGCTCCCAGGTTCTGGTCTACGCCTGGGTCACCCAGCTCTTCCCCGTCCGCCTGCGCGGCACCGCCCTGGGCTTCGCCGCCGGCGTGGGCCGGCTGGGGGCAATTATGGGCCCGGCCGTCACCGGCGCGCTGGTGGCCGCCGGCATCGCCTACCCGTGGGGCTTCTATGTTTTCGCCGCCGCCGCGGTCCTGGCGGTCCTCGCCCTCGCCTTCGTCCCGCAGACCGTCCCGGCAGTGTCCCGCGCCGGCGCCAGCGTCGGGCACTCGTAGCCGTCAGGCGCGCCTAGGAGAAGCGCTCCGGGGTCCGCGCCTCGCGGCGGCCCCTGAGTTTGCGCCACGCGCCGGGCGCCAGCACGACGGCGATGCCGACGGCGGCGCCGATGATGGTCTCGACGATTCTGTCGCGGAGCAGGAGGCCGGGCGGCACGGGCGCCACGAGAAGCGTCGAGGTCAGGGCCAGCGGCGTGACGAAAACCTGCGCCAGCATGTACTGGCGCGCGATGAACATCTCGGCGCCGAACTGGCACGCGGCAATGACCAGCACCGTCTGCCAGGGCGTCGGCTGCAGGAGCAGGATGCCGGCGAGCAGCACCAGCCCCAGGGCTGTGCCCGCGATTCGCTGCAGGCCGCGGCTGACGCGGTGCCGGGTGGTGTGGCCCACCAGCGGAACGACGGCGGCCACCATCGCCCAGTAGTTGTGGCCAATGCCCAGCCATTCCCCGGCCAGGGTTCCCAGCGTTCCCGCCAGGCCTGCCGCCACGAGGTAACCCCAGCTTTCATGCCACGCGGCGCGTTTCTCCCGCGGAGTGAGGGCCGCCGGTCTCGGATTCACCCACGGGGTCCGGTGGCTCCGGGCCACCCGCGAGGACAGGCCGAGCAGCAGGGAGAAGGCCACCGTGACGACGGCCACCAGCATGGCCTGCCACAGCGGCGGCTGGTTGGGGATTGACGCGATGGCCGCGAACGCGAAGATATGGAACAGCGAACCGGAGGGGCGCAGGCGCCACCACGCGACAACCAGGGAGCAGCCCCACGCGATCACGGTGGTGGCCACCACGAGGACCCAGGTGGTGCCTGCCGCCGACAGCCCGGCCAGGGCGTCCACCCGCGCGGTGAGGGCGGCCAGGAACATCACCAGCAGCATCAGCCCGCCGCCGCGGACCTGCAGGGTCAGACGCCTGGCGTGCGGCTCGTTGCGGCCGTAGATGCCGGTGAAGGCGCCGAAGGAAGCGAAGATTGCCAGATCCAGGCGGTCCAGCAGCACCAGCGTGATCAGCGGAACAAAGACTCCCACGGCGCAGCGGAAGGCAACCTGGTGGTCCTTGTTGCCCGGCGCGATGGTGAACATCTCGGCGAACACCTTCACAGCGCCGGCCTCACAGCGAAAAAGCTCTTCATGGGCGGGTTCTCACGCATTTGTTCATGAGTTCAGGCGCCTTTCGTTACAGCCGGAGTGTTACGACGGCGGCGCTGGCATCCAAGAGGGAGTTTACGCCGGAACGGCGCGGCGGCGGCATCGGAATCCGTTGATCGGGATCGGCCGGCTGCACCGCGAAGTGGTAGCGTCTATCGGTTGAATCAAGCCCGCAACGCACACCGGAGGTTCCCCATGCTCAAAGGATTCAAGGATTTCATCCTGCGCGGCAACGTGATCGAACTGTCCATCGCCGTCGTGGTCGGCACCGCTTTCACCGCCCTGGTCAGCGCGTTCACCGCAAACATCGTCAACCCGATCCTGGCTGCCGCCGGCGGAGTCGAGACCCACGGCCTGGGCTTCTACGTCTGGCCTGGCAACGACAAGACCTTCGTCAACATCGGCGCCGTGGTGACGGCCTTCCTGACCTTCCTCATCACCGCCGCGGTGGTGTACTTCATTTTCGTGGCCCCCATGAACCGGATCAACCGAATGGTCAAGAACCGGCTCAAGGCAGCCGAGCCCGAGGAGAAACCGATCCCGGCCGACACCGCGCTGCTGGCCGAGATCCGCGACCTGCTGGCCAATCTGGCCGGCCCGGACTCCGCCGCCACCCGCGCCCGCGTCGGGGAACACCCGGACGGGGAACACCGGGACGGGGAGTACCCAGACGGGAAGGCACACTCGTCCGAGCCGGCCGGAACCGCAAGCCGAACTCACGTCTGACCCGTCCTTGCCGGGCCCTCTGGCGGGCGGCCGGACCGGAGTGCTTTGATGTAGGGGCCCCGCCGCGCGAGCTTGGCTGCCAAGGAGGAACACCATGCCGGACCTTAGTTGGAACCACGAGCTGGTGGACCAACTGGACTGGCATTTTGCCAATCAGGCCCGGCCGCGGCTGGAGGGGTTGACTGACCACGAGTACTTTTGGGAGCCGGTACCGGGCTGGAATGTCCGCCGCAAAGACGCCTCAACACCCCCGGCCGCGCCGGGTTCGGGCGAATTCACCATAGATTTCAGCTACCCGGAGCCCGTTCCTGCTCCGGTGACAACCATTGCGTGGCGCCTGTGCCACATTCTGGTCGGCGTCCTCGGCGCACGCACGGCATCGCACTTTGGCGGCCCACCGGTGGACTACCAGAGCTTCGCCTACCCCGGCACCGCGGCCGGGGCGCTGGCCCAGCTGGACGCCTACTACGGCCGGTGGATCCACGGCGTGAAGGGCCTCCACGAATCGGGTTTGGCGGCACCCTGCGGGCCGGCCGAAGGCCCGTACGCCGATGCCCCCATGGCAGCACTGATCCTGCACATCAACCGTGAGATGATCCACCACCTGGCCGAGGTCGCCCTGCTCCGCGACCTTTACGCCCACCGCCACCTGCTCCTGCGCGGCCCGGAGGGTGGACCGGGCCTGTAACAGCACGATCACCTGGCCTGGCCCGGTCCCGGTCCCGGCGCGAAACCGTCACCCGGCGGCAACCGTGCCGAAACAGCCGGCCGGGATCATGGGAGCATGACGCGCACCTCCGCAGGCAAAAACCCTGCCAAAACCACCGGCAAAGCCCAGTCCCCGGCCACCTCCGAGTTGAGCTGCGAAGTGTGCGGCCAGATGCCCGAACCGACCAAGGCACGGCTGACCCTGGCCAATGTCGCCGTGATGCTCCCGATCGAACTGCTGGTGCACGCGGCGGTGGTGGAAACCCACCTGCCCTACGTTGCCAAGGTCCTGGTGCTGACCCTGACCGCGACCATCCTGGTGATCTGGGTGGCCGAGCCCTCGGCGGCCCGGATGCTCAGGGGCTGGCTGCATGCCCCGGCCCTGCGGCACCGCAAACGGCTCGACGCCGCACCCGCCCTGTGGCGGGCGCGGACCGTCCTGAAAGACAAGCCCGGGTCGCTGCAGAAACTGACGCAGGCCCTGGCCGCGCTGAACACGAACATCCTCAGCATTCATGTTCACCCCGTGGCCGGCGGTGTGCTGGACGAGTTTGTGCTCTCGGCCCCGGGCGAAGTCCGCGAAGCCGAGCTGCTCCGGGCGCTGCGGGCCGGCGGCGGAGCGGACCCGCACGTCTGGCCGACCACCGCCCTGGCCATGGCCGACGGGCAAACCGGCGCACTGAGCCTGGCCGCCCGGATCGCCGCCAGCCCGGAGGAGCTGCCGCTGGCTGTCGCGGAACTGCTGCGGGCACGGATCATCCCCGGACCGGCCGCCGGCAACACCGAGGGCCCACCCCAGACGGGCGGTGACGGGACGGTCCTGAAAATCCCTACGGCGTGGCACGGGCCCATCACGTTTTCCCGGCCCGGCGAGCCGTTTACGCCTGCCGAATCCGCCCGCGCGCACCGTTTGGCCGAACTCGCGGAGATCCTGGCGCACCGGCCGGCGGCGCGTTAGCCGGCACGGCCGGCCGGTGGCCCGGCTGGCCGGTGAAATAGCCGGCCGGTGGTTGGCGCGGGGTCAGATGCCTGTCATCCGGATGGTGAGGGCATCCTGCTCGACCGTGACCTTGAGGTGCTTGGCCTTGCCGAGCGGGTCGCCGTCGAGCTGGAATTCCTGCTCGTGGGCGAGTTCGATCTCGGCTGACTTTCCAGCGAAGTATTCCACCGACGCGTTCTTGGCGTTCCTCCGGCCGAAGACGCCGGCCAGCACATCCAGCCAGCCGAACCGGCCGATGGGGGCCAAAATCACGACGTCCAGGATGCCGTCGTCGATCTTGGCGTCGGGAAAGATCTCCACGCCCCCCATGATCTTGCCGCAGTTACCCACCATCACGCTGCGGATGCGGCGCCGTACCGGGTGCTCGCCGTCCATGCTGATTTTCGCCCTGATGGGCTTGCCCGGCAGGTGCCGGATGCCCGCCTCAACGTACGCGAGCCAGCCCACGCGGTCCTTGAGTTCGTCGACGGTGTTGGCCATGATCGCAGCGTCGTAGCCAAGTCCGGCCATCACCAGGAAGGTGGATTCCGTCTCGGCGTGGTCCAGCGTGGCTTTCACTACGTCCACCTTGGTGTCCGTGCCGCTCAGGACGTCGTAGCTGGCCGCCACGGGGTCGGTGATGTCGATGCCGAGATTGCGGGCCAGCAAGTTCCCGGTCCCCAGGGGCACCAGGCCCATCGGCGTTCCGGTGCCTGCGAGGACTTCCGCCACGCAGCGGACCGTTCCGTCGCCGCCTGCGGCGATTACGACGTCGACTCCGGCCTCCAGCGCCTCGCGGGCCTGGCCCAGCCCGGTGTCCTCCTTCGTGGTTTCCAGCCACAGTGGCTCCGCCCAGCCCTGGGTCTCGCACAGGCGGAAGAAGGAGGCGCGGAAGCTCTCACCGGGAGACTTCATGGGGTTGATAACCACGGCGGCGCGCCGGGACGCTGTATTGTCCGCGGTTTCCAGGGTCTCCGACGTCGCGGTGCTGTTCTCTGTCATGGCGTCCTTAGGGGCAATTCGGCGGAGGGTTCCCGAACTAAAATCCTAGCCGCAGTGCCCGCGTAACCTGCGCAGGGCTGGCGCGAATCGTGGACGTGCGCTCCGCAGGCTCACTAGACTGGACTTCGTGATGTGCCGGAGGCTGCGCTCCGGACGCCGAAAGCGGGGGCAGATGACTGAAACAGAGAATTACTCAGCGACGGCAGAATCATCCAGCGTCGATCCGCACGACTGGGGCCGGGCGATGGCACTGGCGCTCACACGGCTGGCCGAGCAGATCGCGCCCGGAGGCAGCGAAGACATCCATGCCTTGCTGGTGGGCAGGGACCTGCACTTGAAAATCGGTGACGAACCCGGTGGCGTGACGATCACGGTTTCGACAGAGCCCATCCCGGATCCCGCTGCCTGACGGTTCTCTTCCCAGGACGTACCCCTTCCCGGACGTACTTCTTTCCAGACGTACCCCTTCCCAGACGTCTGAAACGCGGTTCACCGGCCCGAGGTCAGGTCCTCGGAGATAATTTCCGCCGTGGCCAGCGCCGCCTCACGCACGGCCTTGAGGTAGGCGTCCGGTTCGGGCTGCGCGGATACCGTCTGGGCCTGCAGCGAGACGTTGATGGCCGCCACGACTTTCGGCCCGTCGTGGACGGGCGCCGCGATGGACATCAGGCCCAGCTCCAGCTCCTGGTTCAGCAGGCACCAGCCCTGGGCGCGAACAGTATCCAGTTCCGCCAGGAGGGCGGCCCGCGTTCCGATGGCTCCGGGAGTCAGGGGCCGGATCTCGGCGGCCGCGAGGTACTCTTCCAGCTTCGCCGTTGGGAGGGCCGCGAGCAGCACCCTGCCCATGGACGTGGCGTAGGCGGGGAAGCGGGTGCCCACCGTGATGCCGACCGTCATGATCCGCCGGGTGGACACCCGGGCGATGTAGGCGATGTCGGTGCCTTCGAGCACCGCGGCCGACGTCGACTCCCCCAGTTCGAGGGAGAGCTCTTCCAGATGCGGCTGGGCGAGCTGCGGCAGGGAGAGCCCGGACAGGTAGGCGTAGCCGAGCTGCAGCACTTTGGCAGTCAGGGCGAAGATCTTGCCGTCCGTGCGGACATAGCCCAGCTCCGCGAGCGTGTGCAGGAACCGCCGGGCGGTGGCCCGGGTCAGCTCGGTCCGGGCCGCCACCTCGGTCAGCGTCATCTTGGGGTGTTCCGTGTCGAAGGCACGGATCACGGCGAGCCCGCGCGCCAGCGACTGCACGTACTGGTCGCTGGCCGCGGGCGCGCCGCCGCTCTTGGCTGGCTCAGTCATTTTCCGCCTCTCGGTCCCGCATCACTTTAGCGGTGCCCACAGCTTGTCCGGCCGCAGGCCTGTCAGCTTGGGTCCGCCGCCCGGAGCGGCATCGGGACCATGGCCTGGAGTTCCTCGAGCGTGCAGCCGAAGGTCTCCCGCACCTGGACGCCGTCGGGTCCGGTCAGGAAGACGGCCTTGTCGGTGTAGACGCGGGTCACGCAGCCGATCCCGGTGAGCGGATACGTGCAGGTCTCCACGAGTTTGGACGCGCCGTCGCGGGTCAGGAGCGTCATCATGACGAAGACGTCCTTGGCGCCGGTGGCAAGGTCCATGGCGCCGCCGACGGCGGGGATCGCGTCCGGGGCCCCGGTGTGCCAGTTGGCGAGGTCGCCGGTGGCGGAAACCTGGAAGGCGCCCAGGACGCAGATGTCCAGGTGTCCGCCGCGCATGATGGCGAACGAGTCAGCGTGGTGGAAGTAGGACGCCCCCGGCAGCTCGGTCACTGGGATCTTCCCTGCGTTGATGAGGTCGCCGTCGATCTGGTCCCCGGTGGCCTCCGGGCCCATGCCGAGCATGCCGTTCTCGGTGTGGAGCGTGATGTTCTGCTCCGGCTCGAGGTAGTTCGAGACCAGGGTGGGCTGGCCGATGCCGAGGTTCACGAACGATCCGGGGACGATGTCGCGGGCCACGAGGCGGGCGAGATCGTCACGGCCCAGCGGCTTGCCGGACGTCTGGAGATCAGCCTGGTTGCCGGTCCGCAGACTCTGGTCATTGGTTGGGATGCTCATCTCAGGCCACCTTCACAATGCTGTTGACGTAGATGCCGGGGGTCACGATGTTTTCCGGGTCCAGTCCGCCGGTCGGGACGATCCCGGACACCTGGGCGATGGTGTGTTTCGCGGCGGCGGCCATGATGGGGCCGAAGTTCCGCGCGGTTTTACGGTAGACCAGATTGCCCCGGCCGTCCGCCGTGAGGGCCTTGATCAGGGCGACGTCGGCGTGGATGGGGGTCTCGAACACCTGCCACTTGCCGTCCAGGAAGCGGGTTTCCTTGCCTTCGGCGAGCATGGTGCCGTAGCCGGTGGGCGTGAAGAAACCGCCGATCCCGGCGCCGGCGGCACGGATCCGCTCGGCGAGGTTTCCCTGCGGGACCAGTTCGAGCTCAACCTCGCCGGCGCGGTACTTCGCGTCGAAATGCCAGGAGTCGGACTGCCGCGGGAAGGAGCAGATCATCTTCTTCACCCGGCCTTCCTTGATCAGCAGCGCCAGGCCCTGGTCGCCCTGGCCGGCGTTGTTGTTCACCACGGTCAGGCCGGTGGCGCCGCACTCCAGCAGCGCGTCGATGAGCTCGAACGGCTGCCCGGCGTTGCCGAAGCCGCCGATCATCACGGTGGAGCCATCCTTGATGCCGGCGACGGCCTCGCCGACGGTGTCGATGAAATTCAGCATCTCTCTTTGCCCTGTCCTCTATGCCGCATCGCGGGAAGTTACGTTTTCGAGCACGACGGCGAGGCCCTGGCCGACGCCGATGCAGATCGCGGCGACGCCCCAGCGCTGCCCGGAGGCCTGCAGTGAACGGGCCAGGGTGCCCAGGATCCGCCCGCCGGAGGCGCCGAGCGGGTGGCCCATGGCGATCGCGCCGCCGTGCCGGTTCACGATTCCCGCGTCGATGCCCCAGGCGTTGATGCAGGCCAGGGACTGCGCGGCGAACGCCTCGTTCAGTTCGACGGCACCGACCTGGTCCCAGCCGATCCCGGCCTTGGCGAGGGCCTTGTTCGCGGCCTCGACCGGGGCGTAGCCGAAGTACTGCGGGTCGTTGGCGTGCGCGCCGCGCCCGGCGATCCGGGCCACAGGCTCCAGACCCAGGATCCCGGCGGCCTTTTCACTGCCCAGCCACGCCGCGGACGCGCCGTCGGAGAGCGGGGACGCGTTCCCGGCCGTGACGGTGCCGTTCCCGGTCCGGAACACGGTCTTGAGCCCGGCGAGCTTCTCCGCCGAGGACCCGGGACG